>DAIUET010000062.1:0-12320 GCA_036845045.1 Gemmatimonadaceae bacterium
GGGTTACCGCCTGCCCGCCACGCGCGATGTACTCGTCATTCCATTCGGGTCCGCCGACTACGTCTGGTTCGACGGATCCGTCAGGGGAGAAGGGATCGACCTGCCGGTCCCCGAAGATACCTACATTCCGATCAGCCTCGGCCTTGGCTCCGTGTGGAAGGAACGGATCGGCTTCACGATGGCGGTCGTCATCCCGACCGGACTGCCAACCGCACACAGGGCATACGTCGCGAGCTTCTCCGTGGCGGTGGGAGGAAGGTGAGAAGGATTCGCAGGACGGTGGGTGGAACGAATTGTGGCCAGCACGGGCGGCGGCCATGGGCCCCCCCTCGCTTGTATTAGCTTTCCTGCCCGGTTAGTCTAGGCCGCTCCTGTGTCCGGGCCGCACGGCTGCCGGACCGCGCGCGAGTAGCTCAGCTGGATAGAGCGTCGGCCTCCGGAGCCGAAGGTCGTGGGTTCGAATCCCGCCTCGCGCACCTGCCTGCAGCCTCCGAGCGTAGTAACTGCCCGGATGCCATGGCCCATCCCCCTTCGTTGCCGTCCCGTTGGCTGCGTTCGTGCGCAGTAGACGCGGTCGTAGACGCCCGTCATCCGTCACCTGTCTCCCCTCCCTTTCGGTGGATATCGCCGAACTCCGACGAAAGTCGATCCCTGAACTCCTGGCGCTCGCCGACAGCCTGAACGTCACCAACTCGTCAGGCCTCCGGAAACAGGATCTCATTTACCGCATCGAGCAACGCCTGCTCGATGGCGCGAGCACGCTCCAGGCTGAGGGCGTGCTCGAGATCCTGCCCGAGGGATACGGGTTCCTGCGCGCGCAGGACTGGAACTATCTCGCCGGGCCGGATGACGTCTATGTCTCTCCCTCGCAGATCAAGCGATTCAGCCTGCGCACCGGCGACACGATCAGCGGGGAGGTCCGCCCCCCAAAGCCCTGGGAGCGATATCTGGCACTGCTTCGGCTCGCGACGATCAACGGCAGTGAGCCGCAGCCGGATACAGTGCGGCCGAACTTCGATACGTTGCGGCCGGTGTACCCGGACGCCCGGTTGCACCTGGAGGACGGCGACCTGTCCATGCGCATCGTCGACCTCATTGCCCCGATCGGAAAGGGACAGCGGGGACTGATTACCGCCCCACCGCGCGCCGGCAAGACAATCCTGCTCCAGAAAATGGCGAACGCGATTTCAGCCAATCACGAGGAGGTCACCCTCATCGTCCTGCTGATCGACGAACGTCCCGAGGAAGTAACGGACTTCCGGGAGAACGTGCCGCGCGCCGAAGTCATCAGCTCCACGTTCGACGAGCCGCCGGAACGTCATGTCCAGGTCGCAGAGATGGTCATCGAGAAGGCGAAGCGGCTCGTCGAATCGGGCCGGGACGTGGTGATCCTCCTCGACTCGATCACGCGACTGGCGCGGGCGCACAACGCGGTACTGCCCCAGTCGGGTCGCATCCTGTCGGGCGGACTGGACGCCACCGCAATGCAGCGACCGAAGCGGTTCTTCGGCTCGGCACGAAAGATCGAGGGTGGCGGCTCGCTCACCATTGTCGCCACGGCGCTCATCGAGACCGGTTCCAGGATGGACGAGGTGATCTTCGAGGAGTTCAAGGGTACGGGAAACATGGAGCTCGTCCTGAGCCGGGAGATCGGCAACCAGCGCATCTACCCCGCCATCGACATCCTCAAGTCTGGCACCCGGAAAGAGGAGCTGCTGCTCAACCAGGAGGAGCGGAACCGCGTCTTCCTGTTGCGGACGTTCCTCGGCGACATGCCGGCCGAGGAGGCCATCACGTTCCTCATCAAGCAGATGAAGAAGACGAAGACCAATCGGGAGTTCTTCCAGCTGATGACACAATGAGACGGGAGACGGGAGACGGGAGACGGGAGGCGGGCGACGAGGTCGACAGACACGCGTCACCCGGCACTCGTCACCCGTCCAGCATGCGCCTCCTGGCCATCGACCTCGGAGACCGGCGGATCGGCCTGGCGGTAAGCGACCCGACCGGCACGATCGCGTCGCCGGTGGGCCACCTGACACGGCGGCCCGGCAAGCGCGCTCCGGTCAATGAGATCCTGGAGCAGGCAAAGGCCCTCGAGGCGGACGGTTTTGTGGTGGGATTACCGCTCGACGAGAACGGTGACGAGACCGACCGGAGCGCCGAGGCGCGGCGCATGGCCACGTTGTTAGGCGAGCGGAGCGGGCTGCCGGTGCGCCTGGTGGACGAGCGCTTCACGACGGCCGCCGCCCAGCGCGCCATCAGGGAGATGGGTGGATCGACGCGCGGCCGAAAGGGCGACGTGGACGCCCTGGCGGCGACCATCCTGCTGCAGCATGCGCTCCAGCTCCCCGGGCAGGTACCGTGACCGCGCGGCTCGTCAGGCAGAGCGTCGCCGCGGCGACGCTGGCACTCGTCGTCGGGTCCGGCTGTGGAGAGGGCGGCAACGCCCGGGTGACGGTTCCCATCGGTGCGACGATGCGCCTGGCCGCCGACTCTCTGGAGTCGGCCGGAGTGATCGGCTCGGCCAGGCTGTTCGGATTCTACGCGAAGCTCCGGGGACGGGATCGCCGCATCAAGGCCGGCACGTATATCCTGAACCGGCGGGCGTCGTGGGATGCCGTGATCGACGCCCTCGAGGAGGGGCGCGGCATTGTCTTCACGGTGACGATCCCCGAAGGGTGGGACCTCAAGACAATCGTCCCGGCTATTTCGCGGATCATGAAGCTGCCGGCGGCCGACCTCGATTCCGCTGCGCGCGACACGGCGTTGATCAGGCGCCTGGGCATTCCGACGCCATCCCTGGAAGGCTACCTGTTCCCTGAGACCTACCTGCTGCCCGAGGGGAGCGATGCGCTGCCAATCGTCAGGCGGCTGGTCGCGGAGTTCGAGCGCCGGTGGAAACCGGAGTGGGACGAGCAACTGAAGCTGCTGGGCATGACACGGCACCAGGTCGTGACGCTGGCCTCAATCATCGAGAAAGAGGCGCGCGTCGCCACCGAACGCCCCACCATTTCGGCCGTCTACCACAACCGGCTCAAGCGTGGGATGCTGCTTCAGGCGGATCCGACCGTGCTGTATGCCCTCGGCCGCCATGAAACGCGGGTGCTGTTCCGCCATCTCGAGGTCGATTCACCGTACAACACGTACCGGAACGTCGGGCTTCCCCCCGGGCCGATCGCATCGCCGGGGAGCGCCAGCATCGAGGCCGCGCTCTTCCCCGCGGACGTACCCTACCTCTACTTCGTGGCCCATCCCGACGGGCATCACGAGTTCCGGGCCACGCTGCGGGAGCATAACGAGGCCGTCCGCCAGATGCGGTTGCTCCGGCGCCAGGCACAGCGCGCCGCCGCGCGTCCGTGACCGAATCGGCCACGGTCTCTCAACGTGGCGCCCAGCGCTGGCAGCGAGGGCATCCGTGGATCTTCAGGAGCGACGTTCGCACGCGTCCCTCGGTTCCGGCCGGTACCGTGCGGGTCCGCGATGACCGGGGGAAGTGGCTGGGGGTCGCGCTGTCGAGCCCCGCACCGGAGATCTCGCTTCGCCTGCTCGACCTGGATCCGGATGCAGTTATCGATGCCGACTGGTGGAACGACAGGCTGTCAGCGTCGATTGCGAGGCGCGTTCACCTGGCTGACGTGGCGACCGGCTATCGGCTTGTTCATGCCGAGGGCGACGGGCTGCCGGGACTGATCTGCGACCGGTACGATCGCTGGCTGGTGGTGCAGCTGCTGAGCGCGGGAATCGAGAGCTTTCGCGATGTCGTCGTTGATTCCCTGGTGCGACTGACGGGAGCCGAGGGGGTGCTGGCGCGCAACGACGTACCGCTCCGATCGCGGGAACAGCTGCCGCGCGAGACGGTCCTGCTGAACGGCGACGTGCCGCGCGAGATCATCGTGAACGAACACGGGATCCGGTACGCGGCCGCTCCCTGGACGGGGCAGAAGACCGGCGCTTTCCTGGACCAGCGCGAAAACCGCGTCCTGCTCGGAAGCCTGGCGCGTGGCCGTTCGCTGGACTGCTTCAGCTACCATGGTTCGTTCGCGCTCCACCTCGCCCGACCATCCGCTCAAGTGGTCGCCGTGGACTCATCGGCCGACGCGTTGGCCCGGGCCGGGGAGAACCTGGCCCGGAATGGCTTCACGAATGTCGATTGCGTGGAGGCGAACGCCTTCGATTACCTGCGCGACCGGGACCGTGCCGGCGACTCGTTCGACACGATCGCCCTCGACCCGCCGGCTTTCGCGAAAACACGGGATGCCCTGGAGGCGGCGCTCCGGGGGTATCACGAGATCAACCTTCGCGCGATGCGATTGCTCGCCCCCGGCGGGATCCTGTACACGGCCAGCTGCAGCTTCCACCTGACGCGCAGCCTGTTCCTGGAAATGATCGAACGGGCTGCCCAGGACAGCGGCCGGCGGCTGGTTCTGCATCAGGTTCTGGGGCAGCCGAGCGATCATCCTGAAATCCTGACGATCCCGGAGACGGGATATCTCAAGGGAGCGATCCTCCAGGCAGCGTGACGGCCGGCGGCGCTACGACTGACACGTGGCGCAGAAGTAGGTCGACCGTTGGGCCTGTGTGATTCTCCTGACGGGCGACCGGCAGCGGCGGCAGGGCTCTCCTTCCCTGTCGTATACCGCGAATCGCTCACCGTTGTCCTGGTCGTCGCCCGCTGCGTAGTACCGTGCCTGGCGTTCGATGGCCGCCCGGAGAGTCGTCCGAACCGCGCGCAGCAGCTTTCCGAGCTGCGCCAGGCTCAGTCGGTTCGCTGGAGTGCGGGGGTCGATGCGGGCGCGCCAGAGCGCCTCGGATGCGTAGATGTTGCCGATGCCGGCGACGATGGACTGGTCGAGCAGGGCCACCTTGATGCCGATGCGCCGGGACGCCAGGGAGTCAGCCAACCGGCGAGGGGTCAGGGTGAGATCCATGGCGTCCCTTCCCAGCTTGTCGTCCCCGCCGGGGCGGACACATAACGAGAGGACGGACAGCGCCCGTGGATCGTCGAGGGCCAGCCGCGAGCCGTCATCGAAGGTGAGAACGGCACGGACCGTTTTCGGCAGGGACCCCGGCCCCGGGACAAGCCAGTCGCCCGTCATGCGGAAGTGCACGCGGAGCTCGCGCCCGCTGAGCAGGCGAAACCGCTGGGACTTCCCGCGCCGTTCCACAGCCACGACGCGGTCACCGACCAGCGAGCGCGCGGCGCGGCTGGGCAGACCACGGCGCTGCGACGGATGGCGCAGGATCACACTCGTTATGGTCCGGCCGACCGCTACGCGGCGCGCTACAGCCGCGGCGTATTCGACCTCAGGCAGTTCGGGCACAGGACAATGTGAGTTGCTGGTGGCTGGTTGGTTGCTGGTTGCTGGTCGCTTGTCGCTTGTCGCTTGATTTGCTTGTTGCTCTTGCCATGCCTGACGAGTCTGCCTAACTTGTCGCGCGACCCGCCGGCCGAGGACATGGCACCGCGCCTGCAAGTTTCGCTGAAGCACGCGTATGAGCTGTACGTCGAGCAGGAGATCGAGAACTACAAGTTCTCTCTCCCCCGCCCGGCAATACTCCGTATCGGCGATGAAGCGGTGTCAGCGCTGCGCGACCGGACCCAGCCTGAGTTCGACGAGCTCGTGCTCTGTTCCGAGGTGGACCGGATCATCAGCCAGAGGCTGCGGATCCCGTCCTATACAACCTGGCGCAAGCGCCGCCTGAAGCTGCTGGCACAGTACCGGAAGCCGGAGCACTGGGGACTCGCCGCTGACGCTCCGCTCGTCTGTGAAATCGTGGCGGACAGCGATTCGCGGGTCCTGGTCGCCGGTGTCCGCCGCGAGGGGCCGGTCCTCTACCTCGCCGCGCGCGGGTGCCAGGTCACGGCCATCGAGGACAACGAGGAAGCGGTCGAACGGGTCGTGTCGGCCGCGAGTCAGGTTGGCCTCATGGGGAGGGTGAGGGGTGAGCCCATCGGCCTCGAGTCGTGGTCCCCGGACGCGCCCCTCAACGCCGTGGTGGTCACGCCGGCCGCCTTTCATGGCCTGACTCCGGAACAGCGGACGCGGGTGATCGACCTGCTGAAGCGGTCGACCCTGCATGGCGGGGTCCACCTGGTGGACCGATTTGCGTCGGACGAATCCGACGTGACGATGGAAGAGCTGCGCGCTCGCTACCGCGGCTGGGACGTGTCCATCGTCGGCGACAGCAGCGACAATCGCACGTTCCTGGCCCGGAAGTGCGTAGCTTGAACGCCGAGCGCTGAGCTCCCTTCCTCGCCTGGCGGGCGTCGCGATTCGATACGGGTGTCTCCGGAAACGCGTGTCTAACAGCGACAGGGGAGAAAGGGCTGGGGGAGCGACAGGTTCCTATCGGCCGGGCCTCCAACGACTTGTCAATTTCGCGTCAACGGCACTCACGTTGCATAGGCGCGCGGTGAGGGCACGAGGTTGTGCGTCACCCATGGAGCGAGTGAGATGCCGAAGCGTCGTGAGCTGAAAGAACCGCAGGAGCCGATCGGAATAGTCATTTCCGGCGGCGTGCATGAAGAACCCACGCCGCGATTGACGGCGTACGTGTATTCCACCGAGGATGAGACCAGCGGCGAGCCGATCGACGTGAAGGCGGCCTGAGGTCGAGGAAGCAGGGCTCGGGAATCAGGGAAGGATG
This sequence comes from Gemmatimonadaceae bacterium, assembly GCA_036845045.1. Classification (GTDB taxonomy): domain Bacteria; phylum Gemmatimonadota; class Gemmatimonadetes; order Gemmatimonadales; family Gemmatimonadaceae; genus JABWBJ01. Next base: position 6,652 of record DAIUET010000062.1, read on the forward strand.
GCGAACAAAAAAGCCGGCGCAGAGCGCCGGCTTTCTTGTTACAACCAACAGGAACGGAGCCTACTTCTTCTTCTTGGCGCCGCCCTTCTTCGTCGCCTTCTTCTTCTTCGCAGCCATTGTTCTCTCCATGGAGAGGGTGTTGAACGCCGGTCCAATCCCCCGGTGGATTGGTCGGCAACAGCCGGACGCGAACATCCGACTGGTTCCGCGCGCCGTGACCTCCGGCGCCAAACTGCGACGACTGACCCTTTCAATCAGCATGTCCAGCGGGGCTACGTTCCGCAGGACGATCGTCACCGTATCAACGAAACCGGCATGTGCACCCGGAATCGGGTCCACACACCAATACATCAACGACTAAAGGGGTAAACGGGACCTCGCGAACTTTCAAGGGTGGGGCTTCAAACCTGCCAGCCGTGAGTGCGGCGGCGAGGGAAGCACACCTGAGTGATTGTCGTTGTCGCGATGCGGCCAAGCGAGGTCCCCGCGGATCATGCGAAGCGGATGGCAGAATATAGGAATGGAGTGCGCCATCGCGCAATGGCCGACTGTACCGGTCGGGAAACCGGGGAGAGCCTAACGACACTCAGTTCGTGGAGGCAGCTGCGCTGCGCCGTCGCCGGCACCCAGGACAGGTCCCGTGGTCACGGTGCCAGGCCGACACTCGCGTCGCGAGACTCGAAGACGCCCGGGGTTCCTGAGGCTCGTGGCGCGTCAGACTCCCCAGCGCCACATTGACGCCGCTATGAAGGACTCGGCCCGGACATCGGCGAAAGGACCCGGCTCAGGCCTGCGGCGGATCCATGGCCTTCGTACCGCCGCCATCGACGGTCCGGCACGGATCGGGATTATCGAGCGATCGCTCGCGAGCCCCCCGCGTCGCCTCGCTGACCTCATCCGCCTGCACGACGCCCTGCTGTTTCTGCGTGCATTCCCCGATTCTCCCCAGGTCCTTCGCGCCGCCACGTCGGCGTGCGACTCGTTTTCCCGAATCTCCCGTGGCGTCGTCCGCGACAGGACTCGCACCAGGGATACCGGCATCGTTGGTACGATCAGTCGCGTCTGGGCCGATTTTGCGCTGGCGGAGTGGCTCTGTCGGTCCTACTCCAGCCAGGTCGAAATCGACTGGAGTGCGGTCACTGACACCTCGGCGCTCTACGGGCTGCTTCGCCCCATCGTGCAGCGCGCCGAAGAAGATGCCGTCGACAGCGGAGAGTTGAGTACCCGCGAATGGATGGCCTTGCGTCGTGGAAAGGCCTCAACGACGGACCTCGCGCTGCTCGTACACGCCGCGCCGACCGATCGCGTCGGCCGCCGCGCGTTCGCGGCGAACTACGACGCCGCCGAAGTCCCGCTTCGCTGGAAACTCGCCAGTTCCAGCGGGGCAGCGACGCACAACGCGCTCCGCTGGAAACCGGTGCGATACCGCCGCGAACTGCGACGTGCGCCGGCTGATCCAGTACGCGTCATCGCGACACCGTCATCGGACATCTCGCTGCTGGCGAGACGGCGCGCGAACGACGTGATCCACGTCGCCCGTGCCGCACTCGCCGCGCGCGGGCGCGAAGTCTATGCGTTGACCTACGCGAATCCTTCGGAGGTCTACCTTGCCGACCTCGGAGAAGGCACGGCGGTCGCGGTAGTCGGGGTCTTGCCCGAGTTTCGCATGAGCCTGGAGGCCAACTATGGCTACGTCATGCTGGCGAATGGCATTCCCATCGGGTACGGCGGAGTCACGCCGCTCTACCGCCAGGCGAATACCGGTCTGAACATCTTTCCGTCGTTCCGCGGAGGAGAGGCCGCCTTTCTCTGGGTCGCCGCATTGCGCGCTTTTCACTCGCTCTTCGGCGTTACCCGGTTTGTCGTAAACGGCACACAAATCGGCGACGGCAACCCGGAGGCCATCCGAACGGCGGCGCTGTGGTTCTACTATCGACTCGGCTTTCGCCCGTCGGATCGGAAGCGTCGCGCACTGGCGCACCGGGAGTTTGCGCGTCTTCGCGACCGCAGGGCGCGCACCAGCCCGGCCATGTTGCGAACGCTGGCGGCCGGCGACCTGTGGTTGGACCTTCCCGGCTATCGCCGTCAGGACTACTTCGACGAGGCGTGGCTGGTCGAATGCAGTCGAAGAACCACCCGGTTGCTCGCTGCGCAGGAGTCCGCCGATCCCGACGCGGCAGCGCACGCGGTGACGGCTCGCGTCGCGCACGCGCTGGGTGCGCGAGGCATGACGTCGCGGTCACGATCGGAACGCCAGGCGTTCCATCATCTGGCTCCGGTCTGTGCGCTACTTCCCGGTGTGGAGCGATGGAGCATGGCCAGCCGTGCGGCTCTCGTCCGTCTCATGCTGTCAAAGGGACTGCCGCAGGAGCGGGAGTTTGTGACGATGGCGCGACGGGATCGGAGGTTCTACCCGGGGCTCATCCGGTTGCTCTCGGGTGCGGCATCGCCGCCCTGAAAACCAATTGCAGGAATCCGGTATCCAACCCGGGCAGCGCAATCGGAATTCGGGCATCACCGCCCTCCCTCCGTGTATCGCCATCCTCTCGTGCAGCCCACCCCATGCGCCACGCCATCCGATCGCTCGTCCGCGCCCGCTGGTCCACGATCCTGCAGCTGGCCACCATAGCGATCGGTGTCGGTGGATTGAGCGCCGTCTTCGCGGTCGTGGGAGCCGTGGTGTTACGACCGCTCCCGTATGAGCGCTCAGGGGAACTGGTCACGATCGAGGTCACGTCATCGCGTGGATTCAGCATCTCCACATCGATCCCGAATTACCGCGACTGGCGCGATCGCAACCGGACGCTGGCTGCGTATGGCGGGATGGCTGGATGGAATTTCCGCCTCACGAGATCGGGCGAGACGCGGATTCTCGACGGCGCCGCCGTCTACGGCGACCTGTTCGGCGTGCTGCGACTTCGACCTGCACTCGGTCGTGTGATCGAGGCACCCGAGACGGAGCCAGGGTCCCCTCCAGTGCTCATGCTGGGCCACTCCACCTGGCGGACGCTTTTCGCTGGAGACTCTTCGCTGGTCGGTACCGCCGTCACGCTGGACGGCGTCCCGCACACCGTCGTTGGGGTGTTGCCGCGCGACTTCGCGTTCCCGAGGACGGAGCCTGCGGTCATCGTCAACATGGGTGCCATCGAGGGGTTGCCGTGGGACGATCGCGTATCGTCCTTCGGCACCCGGATCTTCGCGCGACTGAAACCCGGGACGTCGCTCGCGGCCGCCGCCGAAGACATCGCGCGCGTGGGACGCGCGGTGAAGGAGGAGAACGGGTCGCTCACCGCACTTCCGTCCGTGCGGGCCCTGCCGGAATACCTGCTGGGCAATCGCGACCGCCAACTGTGGCTGCTGCTCGGCGCCGTCGGCATCGTGATGCTGATTGCCATTGGCAACGCCGGCGGCCTGGTGCTGGCGCGCGCAGCCGACCGTCGTCGCGATGTCGCGGTCCGCCTGGCGCTGGGCGGTGCACGCGCCGACCTGAGACGACAGTTCACCGTGGAGACCGTGGTCCTGATGCTGCTGGGTGGCGCACTCGGGCTGATGTTTGCAGTGGGTCTGGTGGAAGCCCTCGTGCCACTGCTCCCGGCGGACCTCCCCCAGTCGTTGATCGACAGGATCACCATCGATCTCCGAACGATCATGGTGACTCTTGTCAGCTGCCTCGCCGCGGGAGTGATCTTCGGGCTGGCTGCCGCGCGCCATTCCGCCCCACCACGATTACTGGAAACATTGCGCGGCGGAGCGCAATCCATCGTTGCGCCTCGGACACGCGCGCGCTCGGCACTCCTGGCGGGCGAGACCGCACTCAGCATGATTCTCGCCATTGGCGCGGGGTTGCTGCTTGCCAGCTTCCTGCGACTGCGCGACTCGGACAAGGGATTCAGCGATGCCGGCCTGCTGATGGCCCGTGTGACACCGTCGGCCGGCGCGTCGGCGTCGCGGGAGGCATGGCTCGCCCATTATGTCAGCCTGCTGGACCGGGCCAGGGCACTTCCCGGCGTACAGGGGGCGTCGGCAAGCCTGCTCATGCCACTGACGGACCGGTCGTGGGAGCAGAGCGTCCAGCGCTACGGGTCGGCCGAGTCGACTGCAGACTGGCCGTCGGTGCTCTACAACATCGTTTCCGAGGACTACTTCAGCACGCTAGGTGTGCCGATTCTCCAGGGCCGCACCTTCACCGATGCCGATCGCCACGACGCGGCGCCGGTGGCGGTGATCGATGAGACGATGGCCGATCGTTTCTGGCCGGGCGAGAATCCCCTAGGCCAGCGCATAACGATCGGCGAACGTGGGGCCGACTCGGCATACATCTATCGCACGGTGGTCGGAGTCGCGAAGAACGTCAGGCATTACACCTTGCGAGAGCCGTCGCGCATCCAGGTGTACGTGCCGCTGCGGCAGACCCTGTCGCGTTTCGGGATGAGTCTCAATGTGGTGGTGAAGGCCACCGTTCCCCCGGGGAGTCTTGTCGCCCCCCTGCGCCGGGTCGTATCCGCGGCGGATCCGGGAAGCGCCGCGTGGGACATCCATCCGGTGTCGTATTACCTGTCCCGATCGATTTCGGGCGAGCGGACACTTGGCGTGATCACGATCTGGCTGGCGGTCGTTGCCTCGCTGGTCACCGCAGTCGGGTTGTTCGGTCTGGTGTCGTACGCCGTGGTGCAGCGGCGGCGGGAGATCGCGCTTCGACTCGCGCTCGGGGCCAGGCCGGGTGAGGTCGTCGGGATGATTACATGGTCCGGCGCGTCGATGGCGATCATCGGGGTGGCGATCGGTCTCGTCGTGGCGCTCGCTCTGTCACGGTTCCTCAGTGCATCCCTCTACGGCGTGACGCCGCTGGATCCCGTCGTATACGCGTTCTGCGCAGGAGGCGTGCTCGCCGTAACGGCGCTGGCATCACTGGTTCCCGCGCTGGCGGCGAGGCGGCTCGCGCCGGCGGCGGTGCTTCGGGAGGATTAGGTTCGATACGTCACTAGACGCGTCGCATCCCCGGCTGTCATTATGGATTGAGCCGCCCTTGCGGGGCGGCTCATTTCACGAGGCTGCATGCCCAAGCTGACGATCGACGGCGTCACGGTCTCCGCACCAGAGGGGGCGACGATACTCGACGCGGCGCGTTCCCTGAACGTGGACGTGCCGACGCTGTGCTGGTATCCGAAGCTCACGAACGTCGGCAACTGCCGGATCTGCCTGGTGTCGGTCGAGGGCAACCCGAAACTTGTCGCGGCGTGTGCAACGCAGGCGGCGGAAGGGATGGTCGTCACCACCGAGTCGGTGGCCGCGGTCAAGAGCCGTCAGGGTGTGCTGGGACTCCTTCTCGAGCGGTACCCGACCGACGAGATCCCCGAAGGCGGGTACCGTAACGAGTTCGAGGCGCTCGTCAGGCGCTACAACGTCCCGACGACGCGGCGATCGGGGATGCCGCTCCGGACCGGGGATGAGCGGGACAACGACCCGATCATCCAGCACGACATGAGCACCTGCATCCTCTGCACGCGCTGTGTTCGCGCCTGCGAGGACATCCAGGTGGTGGGTGTGCTCGACGTGGCGAATCGAGGAGACCACGCCGAGATCATCGTCGGCGCCGACGGGAACCCCGAGCACGCCGGCTGCACCTGGTGCGGCGAATGCGTTCGCGTCTGCCCGACGGGGGCGATCCA
>DAIUET010000063.1:0-12293 GCA_036845045.1 Gemmatimonadaceae bacterium
ATCCGTGCCTTCGACACTCGCACGGGCGCGTTGCGCTGGACATTTCACACGATTCCGCAGCCCGGCGAGTTCGGCTACGACACCTGGTCGCCGGAGGCATACAAGGTCTCGGGCGGCGCCAATGCCTGGTCGGGTGTCACGCTCGACGCTCGACGCGGCATCGTCTACGCCGCGACAGGGTCCGCTTCATTCGACTTCTATGGCGCGAACCGGATCGGCGACAACCTGTTCGCGAACACGCTGCTGGCACTCGACGCGCGAACGGGGAGGCGTCTCTGGCACTTCCAGACCGTGAAGCACGACCTGTGGGACTGGGACCTTCCGGCGGCCCCGACGCTGGTCACCGTGACGCGCGATGGACAACCAGTCGATGCGGTCGCGCAGATCACCAAGACCGGCTACGTCTACCTGTTCGAGCGCGTCACGGGGAAGTCGCTCTTTCCGATCGAGTATCGCCCAGTGCCCCCGTCGACGCTCGACGGCGAGCGAGCGGCGGAAACACAACCGTATCCCACGCTGCCGCCGCCCTTCACGAGGCAGCACCTGACCGAGGAGATGCTGACCCGGCGCACGCCCGAAGCACACGCCGCGGCGCTGGCCGACTTCCGCCGGTACAAGAGTGCGATGTACGAACCACCGGTGCTCGAGGGGAACATCATCTTCCCCGGCGTGGACGGCGGTGGCGAGTGGGGCGGACCGGCCTTCGATCCGGTCACCGGACTGCTGTACGTGAATTCGAACGAAATGCCGTGGCTGCAACGGCTCGTGCCGAGGAGCGACAAGTCGCTATATGGGTCGCAGTGTGCGAGCTGCCACGGTGACGACCTCACAGGCTCGCGCGATGCTCCGTCGCTGGTCGGCGTGGCGACGCGCCGGACGCGGGCGGAGTTGGTGCAGGTGATCGGCCAGGGGAACGGGAAGATGCCCGGCTTCGCCGCCTCGCTGGATAACAACGCGGTCAACGCGCTGGCGGACTTTCTCATCACGGGTCGCGACGTGGCCGACACGGCCTCCCGCAATGCGAACTTCCTCAAGTACCGGAGCACGGGGCTGAAGATCTGGCTGGATCCGGATGGCTATCCGCCGATCACGCCGCCCTGGGGCACACTCAACGCAATTGACCTCAACCGGGGGACGATCCGCTGGTCGATTCCGTTCGGCGAGTATCCGAAGCTGGTCGCCCAGGGCATCCGGAATACCGGTTCCGACAACTACGGTGGGCCGGTGGTGACCGCCAATGGCCTGCTGTTCATCGGCGCCACCACCTACGACAACAAGTTCCGCGTCTTTGACAAGGCATCCGGTGCCTTGCTGTGGGAAACGACCCTGCCGGCGGCCGGGAACGCAACACCGTCACTTTACATGGTGAACGGGCGCCAGTTCATCGTGATCGCGTGTGGTGGCGGCAAGAACGACGCGCCGTCCGGCGGCACGTACGTCGCCTTCGCGCTTCCCGAAACCGCGAGGGACGGGTCGGCACGTCGTTAGGCGCTCATGCTCAGGACGGGAGGATCGATGATGCGACAGCAGCTGCCCCTGGCGGCATTCCTGTGGATGGTCACGCCAGTCTGTGTGGCCGGCCAGTCGGTACAATACCGTTCCCCGGCGGGCGTAGAGTATCGCTCGCTCGCGGATACCGGCGGAGCCGTCGCCCGCGCGCAGGCGGCCCTTGACGCCGACCCGCGCAGCGCCGACCGCATCATCGCGCTCGGTGTCGCCCAGTCGGGCGTGAGGCAGTTCCGGGAAGCGATCGAGACGTTCACGCGCGGGCTCGCGATCGCACCGCACCACCCGATGCTCTATCGATGGCGCGGGCACCGGTATCTCTCGGTTCGTGAATTCGATCGGGCGCTGGCGGACCTGACGCGCGGCTTCGCCCTCGACAGCACGAACTACGGTATCCTGTACCACCTTGGCATCGTCCGGTTTGCGCGAGGTGAATTCACTGAAGCCGCCGACGCATTCCGCCGCGCCCAGCCGCTGGCGCCGGAAGGGGGAGAACTCGCGGGGGCGACAGACTGGCTGTGGATGTCGCTGTCACGGGCCGGCCGGCATGCCGACGCGAAAGCGATGCTGGATCGCCGCCCTGATTCCGTGCAAGTGACGAACGCGTACGCCCAGCGGCTTCGTCTGTATCGCGGTGAGATCGGGCCCGATCAGGTAATCACGGCCGCCGATACGGCTGACGTGCAGGCGGCAACCCTGGCGTTTGGCGTAGGTAACTGGTTCCTCGTCCGGGGTGACACGGCGACGTCACGCTCATGGTTCGAGCGATCAGTCCGCTCCGGTGGCTGGCCCGGCTTCGGGTTCATCCTGTCCGAGGTGGAGTTGCGGCGATTGCGTTAGGCAGCGTAGCGGACGGAGTGGACCGGAGCGGACTGGAGCGGGCGCGAGCGTATGCCAGAAGCCCGTCGCGAGAAATCGGGTTGTTTTGCCACTGATGAGCCGGACCTGCGAAGGGCGTGTAGCACGCACGTTAGCCCCTTTTGCTGAGGAGGTCAGGATGCGTTCACCACAAATGGCTGCCGCGAGTCTCGTCGTCGGCCTATTGCTCGCAGGATGTGCTCGTCAGGCTACCATGGAATCGGCCGGTGATGTCGCCATCAGCTCGTCGCCGACGGATGCCATGTCATTGCCGAGTGGCACGACGCTGGATGTACGGCTGGACCAGGAAATCGGCACCAAGTCCAGCAAGGTTGGTGATACTTTCACCGCCACGGTGACCAACGCCGTGGTCGCCACGAATGGCACTACTGCCGTTCCCGTTGGATCAAAGATCTACGGCAAGATTACGGGTCTCGACAATTCAGAGCGCGCCGGCGATCCGGCCGCGATTCGCGTCGACTTCGAGCGCATTGAGGTCAACGGCACCAGTCATCCGCTGTATGCGAAAGTGACGGCGACGAACCTCGAGACGCGCGGTGCGGACACGCGCGATGAGACGATCAAGAAGGCCGGTGTCGGCGCAGCCGCCGGCGCGGTGTTAGGCGCCATCATCAGTGGTGGTGACCTGGACAAGATCTTGCTGGGCGGCGTCCTGGGTGCGGCCGCGGGCACGGTCATCTCGCTCGGCACGGGCGATGTGGAAGGCGTCCTCCCAGCGGGTACGACGTTGCAGTTGCAGACCACGCGCGTAGTGGGCCTTCGGTAGGACCTTGCTGTACAGGAAACGCGTGCAGGGAGTCCAACCTCCATGCACGCGTTTCACTTTGGCTGGTTGCTAATCGCTACCTGCTAGTGGCGGCTGCCTACGTGCCGAGCTGGTGGCGAATCACTGCGGTGGCGGTGCGGCTTCGCGATCTGTAGGGAAGCCGGGCGTGACAGCTGACGCCCCCACCATGAACACCTGGTCATAGATGCCCGCCCAGAAGTCCGGTGGCCCATCGCTGGGCTCCACCCTGTGCGACTGTGGCTTCAACCCGCGCTTGAGATAGGCCGCGATCGAGCGGAGCTCCAGGTCCGACATATGACGGAAGGCCGGCCATGGCATCGGCGGCGCGAGGTACTTGGGTGCAGCTGGGAAATTTCCCTGGCCGGGTGTCGTACTCGTGATGTCGACATCGGGCGTTTCGCCGGGGCGCAATCCGTAGCGCAGCGCGTTGAAGATCTGCCGCTCGGTGAACCGTCCCAGGCCGGTCTCGTTGTCGGGGGTCAGGTTTCGGGGCCGCGTAAGGAATACGCCGCCGGGCGTGGGGATCTTGAAGAGCGTGAACAGCGTGTCATCCGTGTTGGCCCGGAAGCCAATGAGCCAGATCGGGGCCGCCGGGTTGTCGCCACCGCCGTGGCAGTCCCCGCAACCGTGGTGGATGATGACGTTCCGGCCGAACGCGATGGTATCAGCCGCGGTGGCGAGCATCGGACCACCTCCTCCCCCGGCGCTCGTATCCGCGACCGCCTCTCCAGCCGGCTGGCAGGCGGAGACCAGTGCAGCCACAACCAGCAGTGAAGCGATCCTGCGAAGTCCTGTGCACCGTGTCATACACGCTCCTTGCTATCGTTTGACTTCGAGAATGCCCATCATCCCCTGATCCTCGTGGTTCAGGATGTGGCAGTGAAACATCCACTTCCCCGGGAAATCGTCGAATCGCACGACGAATCGGACGGTTTCCTGCCGGCGTACGTTCACCGCGTCCTTCCAGCTCAGGTACGGCTCCGGCTTCCCGTTCCTCTCGAGGACCTGGAACTGGAAGCCATGCAGGTGGAAGGGGTGATCCATCCCCACGAGGTTCTCGACCTTCCAGATCTCGGTCGCGCCGAGCTTCGTGGTGAAGTCCACGCGCGAAAAGTCGAAGTGCCGGTTGTTGATCATCCCCTGGCTGAAGGTCACGATGCGGTGCGCTGAGACACGCGTCGTGTCGAGTGGCGTTATGCGGCGGAGCGTCGCGGGAATCGTCACGGGCGCCACCGGCGCGCCGTTCGTCACCTGGATCGCCAGCAGGTCGATGGCGCGATTCCAGTCCTTCGGGCGGGTCTGCGGGATGTAGCGATCGTAGGGAAGCGACTGCAGCACGGTCCGGCTCCCCCGCGTCCCCGAACCGCGGACGAGCAATTCAACGCGCTCCGAATTCGCGACCACGATGTCGCTCAGTTCCACCGGTCTCTCGAACAGCCCGCCGTCGCTGCCCACATGGAGGAACGTCTGCTTCGGGATGGACAGCCTGAACACGCGCGCGGCCGACGCGTTGATGATCCGCCAGCGCTGCACTTCGTTCGGGCGGATCGAGAGGGTCGGCATCACCTGGCCATTCACGAAGAAGACGTCTCCTTCGCGGCCATTCTCGTCGTCGATGCGTCCCTGCATCGAGTGCTGGTCCGGCAGGTCGATCGAGCCGTCGGGACGGAACCGCTGGTCGGTCAGGATCAGCAGCCGCTCGGTCATCGACTTCGGCAGCGGATCGTCCGGTGCGCGGACGATGATGGCGCCCACGAGTCCCTTCGCGACCTGATAGCCGGTGCGGTGATGCAGGTGGGGATGGTACCAGTACGTTCCGGCCGAACCGCGCGGGATGGTGAAGGTGTAGTCGCGGCGTCCGCCGGCGGGCACTGGATCGAACGGACTTCCGTCCTGGCTCGCCGGCAGGTGAATCCCGTGCCAGTGGACCGTGGTGGGTTCGGGCAGGTCGTTGCGAAAGTGAACGATGACCCGGTCCCCCTCGGTGGCTTCGAGGGTGGGCCCCGGCGAGGTACCGTTGTAGGCGAAGACCTCGGTGGTCACGCCTGGCTTGAGCATCACCCGCGCTACGGCCGCGGTGATCGTGACTTCGACGGTGCCCGGCTGCGTGGCAACGTTCTTCAGCAGGGGCGGGTGCGTGAAGTCCGGCGGGAGGGGCACCGGAACATGTGTGTCGAACCCGAACCCACCCAGTGCAACGGCGCCCAGGAGTGCGACGCGGCGGGCGATCGGTGTCCGCACTAATCGAATTGGATGATGTCTCAAGGCAAATGCGGAGCTGCGGAACTGCGGTCGGGGAAACCCGGACGAATCTGGCAACGCCGGGCATGCTTGGCCAGTGCCAGTTCGGCGGGTCATCAAAGCAAGAAGGCCCGGGAGCGAAAGCTCCCGGGCCCTCTCAGGGTGCTGAATCAGCCCTTCTTGTAGGTCACCGTCGTCGTCATCTGCTCACCGCCCCGACCGGGGCCGCTCGTGACCACGACGATCTGGCCCGAGCCATCGAGCGTAAACGTCTGCGTCCTGGTCACGGGGTTGCCGCCCATGTTCAGGTTGGTCGTGATGACGAGCTTGGAGCCGTCCCAGACGGCCTTGGATACCTGCTCCATCTGGCCGCCGCGGCCCTGCATCATGTTCTTGCTCTCGGAGCCGTCGAGGTTATAGACCATCTTCACCTCACCGTTCTGCGTGGTCCGGGTGATGGTGAGCGTTGTGGCGTCCTGCGTGATCGTAAACGCCTGACCGAGGCCGCCCATTCCGCCGCGTCCACCGCCCTGCGGCGCGTTCGGGTCTGGAACCATGGTCCAGGAACCGGCGAAGTTCGGCTTCTCCTGTGCTACTGCCGGGGCGGCCGCAACGACCAGCGCAAGCGCGCCCGCGATGAAAGCAATCCGTCGCATCTGTGATGCTCCTTGGGTAACGAAGTGTCGTACGGGATCGGTCGAAATCTCACGTGGGGCGCGATGGAAGCGCCATACCGGCCCGACCGAGCCACTGGGAGATGGGAGCTTACGGCTGACCAACCGGCTCCGTTGGGTCTGCTGACACCCCGGAGTGACGGTTTGTTTCCCCCGGCGCGGTCAGGGTTGCTTGCGGAGGTCGATCGCCGGATTCCGCGTGAAGAAGCCCACCGGTCGTATCTCGATGCTGTGCCGAGCCACCGGCATGAGCGGCCAGTCTTCCGGGCGCGGCACGTGGTGGAATCCCAGCGTGAACCATGCGACGACGTCCGTGTTGCCGATCGCGCGATTCGCCGCCGTCCATTTGGGCAGCCCATCCCCGGCGGTGCTCAGCGTCGGATAGTCGCCAGCCGCATACAGTTCGCGGCGATCGTACGGGGTCACCCACAGCGTATGGTCGGTGAATCCGGCCCGGCGCTGCATGTAGTCGTCAGGCGCCAGGAGGGTCAGCGCGTTGTGCCCCTCGATCTGGTAGCCGACCGGCCCGCCGTACGCGCCTTTCACTGAGGGATTGACGAACCGCCAGATTTCCGGTGCGTTCATCATCGAGTGACGCATGGCGTCCTTTTCGGCCTTCGCGGCGCTGGTCTCGACGGTCCAGATACTCCGGCGCGGATTGTCGGCCGGCAGCTTCCGGGGAACCAGTCGATCGACCAGCAGAGTGTTCGCCGTTCCATCGACGTCCATATCGAGCCGGAACGAGAAGAAATGACTGTGGTTGATGCCCACACGACCGGGGGCGATCAACCGACCGTACTGCTCGTCGTCCGCCGTGCCGGCGGCGGCCTTCGTGGCGTCCATGCCCGTCGCGGACGCATCCATCCGCAGCGTGCCATCCTGCTGGAAGACCCAGTCGAACAGGTAGTCGTAATTGCCGGCGGTCATGTACATACGGAGCACGAGGTCCTGTTTGGCACGCGCTTCGATGACATTCCCGCCTTCACGTCCGTGTCGCCACGCGACGTCGCCCGCATTGCGCTCGAAGAGGCAGGCGGCGCGCATCCGCTCCCGCGGTCGCCCCTTGTTCGTCACGACCATCGCGCTGAAGTACGTCGCGTAGTCGGGGCACTCCACGTTGGGCTCGAGGCTGCTCGCGATGCCGCCGAAGACCGACGGATAGGTGCCGAGGTCGAAAAAGCCCTGGTAGTTCCAGGGATCGCCGGGATCCTGGTACGGGACGAACAGCTCGGACAGCGATCCCTGGTACATGATCGAGCGATCCCGGCCGCCATCTGCATAACGAACGGTCGAGAGCACGACGCCGCGCCGCGCATCGACGCGGAAATGAAACTTCCAGTTCTGCCAGGCGATTTCGTTGCCCGTAAGCGTGTACGACGGCCCACGCGGTTGCACCATGCGGACCGGGCTTCCCGCGTCACGGGTCGGTCCGATCGCTTCCGCGTCGTAGTCGCCATAGGCACCGCCCCTCGGCCGGACACCGGTATCCACCACGCGCAGGATACGGCCCTCGGTGAGGTCGACGACGATCACCAGGCCTTCGAAGTCCTCGCCATATCCAGTGACGCGGCCGCGGTCGTCGCCGCACATGGCATGCACCACACGCCGACCCCGCTCCTCGGGCAGGTCGAAGTAGCCATGGTTGGCGGGGCCGCAGTCCACATGGGTGAAGTCGGTGACGCCGCGCTTCCGGATGGCCTCGCGGACGCGCGAATCGGCGAGGGCAAGCTCCTTCACCCGCTCGCCCTCCGAACTGCTGGTCATGAACTGGCGCCCCGGCACTTCCGTCCATGAGCGCACCGCCTTCGCCTGGAGATCGACGATGGCTTCATAACCGCGGCCGCTCTGGACCAGGTGCACGAGTGCCTCTCGACGGAACGGCTGTCCGGTGCGCCAGGCGAGGACTTCCGGTTTCGGCGGTTCGTTCAGACCGACGTAGAGGTAGCTCGTGGTGGAATCAGTACGGCCTGACGCGACGAGCGCTTCGTAGATCGTCCAGTGCTCGCGGCCGGAAAGGCCGTCCAGCGGGTGAACAGGGGCCTGAGCGGCAGAAGCGCCTGCGGTGAGTGTGCCACAGGCGAGGAAGGCGAGCAGGAAACGCATTTGTGCCTTGCGATGGGGGAGGGCGGAAGTTGCCTCAGCCGAGGATGCCGTCAATGGCAAGCCGCCCCGGGATTGCCCTCCGGCAGCCGCCGAATCAGCCAGGACTGATCCGGATTTCGAAGCTGCGCGTGAGCGGACGGCCATCGCTGAGCGACGGTGCCGTTGTCTCATCGGCCGGCGCATCCAGCGGGGTGAGTTCAGCAGGGTGGAAATAACGGCTCGATCCCGCGTGAACGACTGTACAGGTCCGGGCGAGTGTCAGGCTCAGCGCGCGGAGGCGACCAGTGGACTCGAGGACGTCGGTCACGCCTAACCCGTCCTGGCGGACGCGAAACGTGCGACGGAGCCGGAATGGCGCCGCCTTCACCTCCGTCACGAGTCGGCGAACGATGAGTCGACGGAACCAGCCGGCGAACCAGGCTACCCTGAACGCCGTGAGGTTGAGAACTCTCAACACAATCATCCGACCAGGGGTGAGATACTCGTGGCGCAGGTGCGCGAACGGGGTCTCACACGTGATCTCTTCCGCCGAGTCGTCGACGACGACGCTGCCGAGGCCCCGCGCCTGGGAAGTCACCAGGCCCCGGGTCGTTCGCACGAGATACCCGGCATCTTCGTATGCCAGCTCGCCGCTGCGTCGGTTGAAGACGCGGCACACGCCACCCGTCGCGCCGCCAATGACGGCGTAGTAATCCTGGCCACCAGCCACGACCAGTCCGGCGTGCCTGAAGGGCCGAACTCCCTGCAGCGTCTCGCAGGGCAACGGCCGATCGCCGGCGGGGGAGTCGGTCGCGGCCAGCGCAGCCTCGAGGTAGCTGTACAGCATCGGCACGAGGTTGGGCAGGTCCGCCACCGACGGCGTGACGACGTTCCGGCGATGAAGGCGCTCGCGGAAGAACCGCGCCACGGATCGTGCCGCTGGAGAAGCGTCGGCCAGGATTTCGAAGCCGCCAGGGTAATAGAGCGCGGTGCCGCGGCTGCCATACACGCCGCCAAGAGAACCGTCCGGATGGACGAAGTGGGAGAGAAACTCCACCGCACGTTCGAGCGAGCGTTGCACCTCGTCGGAGCGGGTTCGTTGCCACCAGGTCGCCAGGTGATGGACGCCCAGCGTCTCGTATCCCGGGTCGGGTCCGCCATACTCGCGGTACCACCCTTCCGGTGACTGCTTGTCGAGGATCGCCGCGATCATGTCGTCCGCGCCCTCGCGGTAGCGCGCATCGTCGAAGAGCTCTGCGGCGCGGAGGAGCGCCACGGCGAACAGCGCGAGATGATTACTGATGACGCCATGTGTCTCGCGACGCCCAACCCCGAAATCGAAGGCACGTTGGAGCCGGCCCGCGATACGGTCGATCCGTGACGGCGGAAGGTCTCCTCTCACAATTCGCAGCGCCTCGGCTATCCCGTGCGCGATACCAAGCGTCGGGCCGACGTCGTATTCGTTAGGCGAGAATGCGTCCAGCGCTCCATTGCGATGCTGCGTCGCGAGGGCACGTTCCATTCCAGCCGCTATCCACTCGAGACACCGCTCGCTGCCGTGGTAGGGATTCCCCGCGAAGGGGTGCCGCCAGAGCAGTGCCAGCGGGTAGACCGCGGTCTGTGCCATGCCGAGCGGAAAGTCCCGGAACTTCCAGCTCCAGGCATCCCGGTCGAACGAACCATAGGTCGGGGAGTGCGGCTCGCGATCCTGAAGGCTGAGCAGGCGCGGAACCTGGCGCAAAGCCTCGGCCACATAAATCCCTCCCGACCCGCCTGTCGTACTCTCCTTCATGGCGGGGTTCGCCGCGACAGCGGCGGGAGGTCCTTGCGGTAGTACACGCAATCGATGCCTTGCACGATTCCCGTCGCCACCTGGCGCGCGCCGAACGACTGGAAGACGCGATGCACCGGTGCGTTGGCTGCCGCCGGTGCTCCCCAGAACGCGGAGCACCCCGCCGCCCTCAGACCCTGCTCCATGCGCATCCAGAATTCTCCCGCGATTTTCTGCCCGCGATACTCCGGAAGCACCCCGACCAGCAGGAAGTGGCCGCGCACATCCGCGACTTCCGGAGGGAGTCGACCGCTGACGAAGGTGACGTTATGGAGCACGTGGCGTGTGACGTCGATCGGGTGTCGAATGGCTTGCCGAAGCACACCGACGGCAATCTGGAACGGATGTCGCAGCAACGTCCGGCGAAAAACGCGAGGTGCGTCCGACACATAGACGTTGAATCCGACGAGTTGCGCGCCCGCTCGCGCCACATCGACGTGGAAGTGCGGATTGTCGAAGGCAGGACTGTAGAAGACGTCGGCAAGGAAACGCGGCCCCATGCGGGCCAGGGAGTGGACGTGATCGGGGCCGCCGAAGAAGCCGTGATGAAGCTCCGCGACGGCGTCGATCTCCTCCCGTTTGAGGGGACCAATTTCGAGCTCTGGCGCGGTCATCGCGCGAAGCAGGCTGCCGGGAGCATGAAACGCCCACTGTACTGATGCGGCACTGCGTGAGAGCACGATATGCGCATTTGCGGCTTGCGATGGGGGAGGGCGGAAGTTGGCGGGACGGCGGATCCCGTCAATGCCAGCACGCCCTTGAGCATGGACGACCGGCCCGGCCGCGAACGTTCGACATCCCCATTGACTCTGGACTATAGTCCAGAGTTTATGCTCCTCACCATGCCAAACGAATCCAGCTCCCTGCCGCGAGGTGCACCCGTATCGGCGACGCCGGTGCTGCGTATCGGTGATGTCGCCGCAGCGGCCGGTGTCAGCGTGGACGCGCTTCGCTTCTACGAGCGGCGCGGGCTGCTGAAGCCCGCCGCGCGCCGCGCCAGCGGATACCGCGAATACACGCCCGAAGCCGTCGGGCTCGTTCGATTCATTCGACGCGCCCAGAGCCTGGGCTTCAGCCTCGCCGAGGTGGAGGATCTCGTCCGGCTCCGGGAGCGCGCCTGGGCCGGACGGGCGCCGGAGCAGTTGCGCGACGCCGCGGTCGCGAAGGTCAATGAGATCGACCGGCGTCTCCGCGAACTGCGCACGCTGCGAGATGCGTTGGGGCGCCTGGTAACGGCCTGCGATAATGCCTGTGCGGGTACGCCTGAAAGAACCAGCGCGAGATCGATCCAGCCCCTGGATTGTCCGCTGCTCGAGGCCTTCGAAGACGACGCGGCATGCGCCGACGATGGCGCTGCCGTAGTTCCCCGTTTACTGCCGCCGATGCCGGGGCGGACGGTCAGGAAGGTGAAACGATCCCCGGCAGACACTTCATCACGTTCCAGGAGGACGAAATGAACCCGATCGATTCCTGTTCGTGTGGCTGCGGCGACGACTGCCCGTGCCCGCCCGGCAGCGGTTGCTGCTGACCCGTCCGGGATCCAGCGGTTACCACCGGCTTTCCAGGCGCCTGACGACAACTCGTCAGGCGCCTGTTATTTAGGGGGTGCGGCGGGAACACGAACGAGCGGATAAAGAGCGAGGGACGTCGCCCCGTCCGCGTCGAATCGCCTGAGCATTACGTAGTCGTGACCGAAACTGTGGACTTCAGGCCTGAAGGTGCCTTCCGGCACTGGCGGAACAACCAACCTGCCGACGATGCGCCCGGTTGAATCGATCGCGGTCCAGGCGCGAGAAAGCCCGAATGCCTTTTCGAAGTCCTGCACCCAGAGCGTGCCGTCGGAACCGACCTCGAACTTGTAGAACACTGGCCACGTCCGCGAGACCCGAGGCAACGCGCGCAATCGCTCCATCCGCGCAGTCCGCTCGGCGGCAGTGACATTGGGCAGGATGGTCTTTGCCATCCGCTCCTCCGCCTCTGCATCCGTTATGCGGTCCCCCACGTCGGCGCTCCGGATGACACGTCGCAGCCGCCCTGTCGCGCCGTACTGGCGAATCTCGCCGGAAAACGGATCGCCGTGATACACCGCGTCGCGGTATGCAGTGATGGTAGGACCGACCATCGTGACCATGTCGAATCCGGATGCGTCGAAGGTCCCCACGACGTTCACGATTGATCCATCCGTCCGAAGCCGCGTTATGCGATTCTGTCGCGCGCCGATTTCCCCCAGCATCCGCTGGAGGACGAAGGAGCCATCGTCGAGACAGAAGCTGAATGGCGCGCTGCCGTTATC
>DAIUET010000064.1:0-12278 GCA_036845045.1 Gemmatimonadaceae bacterium
ACTGCTCGATGGCTTCCCATCGCTCCTCGAGGGGCGAGAGGTTCCACTTCTCGCATTTTCGACAGACGACCCAGAGCCGCCCCTTGTCCTGGTCGAATGCGAGCCGCCGGCCGACCGGAAACGTCTCGATGACCTCGTTCGCGCCGAGGGTGTTGTTGCAGTAGAGACAAGTCGAGTACATCGGGCAGCGGTCACGAGCTCTGGTCAGGCTCTGGAGCTGGTCGTCAGCGTTCCTCAGCTGACGCACGGCTACTGAGAATACATAGTCTGCGCCCGATCGAATGGGGGATATGGGGAGGTTGGTTGCGCCCGGAGCAGGTATCCGGAGGGGGGCATCCCATGCGACGACCATCTCACGCGGAGCCAATCAGTACGAGAATCTCGCCGGGTGGCCGACAGCGACGTTATGATCTGGCGCGTAAACGGATAACCAGAGGCGGGCGGTCCGGCTCCAGCGCGCCGGGTCCTCCCCTTTCCCCGTCCCCTTCGCTCTCGTCCGGAGGTTCAGTGGTCAGGCATTTGCGTCATCTCCTCGGCGCGTCAGTAGTCATGGCGGTGGCATCGCAGTCACTGCACGCGCAGAACCCGGCCGTGCCAGTGGCCGAGCAGTTCAAGTCGCTCCATTTCCGCTCCATCGGGCCCGCCACGATGTCGGGCCGGATCGCCGACCTGGCGGTCTACGAGACCAATCCGGCGGTCTACTACGTGGGCACCGCGCACGGTGGTGTCTGGAAGACCACGAACAACGGCACGACGTTCATCCCCCAGTTCCAGGATCAGGGACTGATCTCGATCGGCGACGTGACGATTTCGCAGACGAACCCCGACCTGGTCTGGGTCGGCGCCGGCGAGTCGAACAATCGCCAGAGCACGTCGTGGGGGGGCGGCGTTTACAAGTCCACCGACGGCGGCACCACCTTCCAGTTCATGGGGCTCGGTGAATCGAAGCACATCAACCGGATCCTGATCGACCCGGGCAACAACGACGTCGTCCTGGTCGCCGCGACGGGTCCGCTGTTCGGATCCGGCGGTGAGCGCGGGGTCTACAAGACGACCGACGGTGGGCGGACCTGGAAGCAGGTCCTTCGCGTCGACGAATGGACCGGTGCGAACGATCTTGTGATGTCGGCGACAAACCCGCGTATCATGTTCGCCTCGACCTACCAGCGCGTCCGCAACGCCTGCTGCATGAACGGTGGTGGCCCGGGCAGCGGCATCTGGAGGTCAACCGACGGTGGCGACACGTGGACCCGACTGTCCGGAAACGGACTTCCGAGTGGGCCGCTGGGCCGCATCGCGCTCGACATCTTCCGCCGCAGCGGCAACTTCGTCTACGCCCTGATCGAGGGTCCCTCCCAGGGTCGCGGGGGTGGTGCAGCCGGCGCTGCGGGACGGGCGGGTGGCGCGGCACCGGCGGCTGAACCAAAGACGGGGCTCTGGCGTTCCGAAGACGGCGGGAATACGTGGCGCCACGTCAATCCGGGGAATCCACGCCCGATGTACTTCAGCCAGGTCCGCATCGATCCGAACAGCCCCGATCGCGTCTACCTCGGCGGCGTGGGGCTGTGGATGACGGTGGATGGCGGCCGCACGTTCGAGCAGGATGCCGCGTTCGCCACCCATGACGACGTGCACGCGATCTGGATCAATCCGGCGAACTCGGATCACGTGCTGATCGGCAACGACGGCGGACTCGCCGTCTCGTACGACATGAGCAAGACATGGCAGTTCCTGCCGAACCTCCCGGTCGGGCTTTTCTACCATGTCGGGTACGACATGGAGATCCCGTACAACGTGTGCGGCGGCATGCAGGACAACTACAACTGGTGCGGTCCGAGCGCCTCTCGCCACAACCGCGGCATCTTCAACTACGACTGGTTCCAGATCCAGGGTGGTGACGGGTTCGTCGCCATTCCCGACCAGCGCAATTCACGAATCATCTACACCGAGTCCCAGGGCGGAAACATGATCCGCCGCGACCGGGTCACGGGCGAGATGAAGAACATCCGCCCGACGGCACTGAACGTCACGAATCACACTGCCGGCGAGAGCTACCGCTTCTTCTGGGACTCGCCGATGATCTTCTCGCCGCACGATCCGGGCACGCTGCTCGTCGCCGCCAACCGGCTCTTCAAGTCGACCGATCGCGGGGATTCCTGGACCGCGATCAGCCCTGACCTCACGGCACGCATCAACCGCGACACGATCGTGACCATGGGTGTTCGCGGAAGCGAGATCAACATCGCCACGAACGACGGCATCTCGACGTTCGGGACGCTCGTCACGATCGCGGAGTCCCCGGCGCAGCCCGGGGTGTACTACACCGGCGCCGATGACGGCACGCTCAGCGTGTCGCGCAACGGCGGCCAGACCTGGCAGAACATCACCGCCAACCTGACCGGCGGACCGAGGGGTGGATACATCTCTGAAGTCGTGCCGTCGAAGTACGCAGCGGGTACGGTGTATGTCACGGTCGACAACCACCTGCTGAACGACTACAACCCGTACATCTGGGTGAGCACCGATTTCGGTGCCACGTTCCGGTCGATCGCCAGTAACCTGCGCGGCGAAAACGTCCGGACCATTACCGAGGACCACAAGAATCCCAACGTGCTCTATATCGGCACCGAGACGGGAATCTTCGTGTCGCTGGACAAGGGCACGAGCTGGCAGCGGCTGAAGGGTCACAATTTCCCGACGGTACGCGTCGACGAAATCACGCTCCATCCGCGCGACAACGCGATGCTGATCGCCACGCACGGACGTGCCATCTGGATCCTCGATCACCTCGAACCGATCCAGGAGTACGCGGCGACGCAGGCCGCGGCCGGCGACGCGAAGCTGTTCAGCATACCGACCGCCCTGCAGTGGAAGTCGAAGGATGACCGGAACGACGAGTTCTGGGGTCACCAGTTCTGGGCCGGTGAGAACCCGCCGACGGACGCGATGATCCAGTTCAACCTGAAGCGCCCGGTGCCTGACCTGAAGGTCCGCATCTCGGATGGTGCGCATACGGTGCGCACGCTGGACGTGCCGGCCACCCGCAACGTCGCCGGCATCCAGACGATCTGCTGGGACCAGCGCGTCGAGCCGCTTCCAACGTCAGCCGGGCCACCGGCGGGCGGCGGCGGCGCCGGTCGTGCCGGTGGTGGCGGCGCCGGTGGGCGTGGCGGCAGCCAACCCATCGCGGGAGTGCCGCAGCCCCTGCCGACGTCCGGGTACATGCCGGAGGATCCGTGCAGTGACGGGGCGCCGGCAGGGCGCGGTGGTGGGTTCGGCGGCTTCGGGGGCGGCGGCAACGCCGGTCCGCACGTGGCGCCGGGGATGTACACCGTCGCCCTCGTCGCCGGTGCCCGCACGCTGGATTCCAAGCCGATGCGGATCATCATGGATCCGGAAGCCCGCCTCAACGTGGCCCAGCGCAGCCGCTGGAATGCCCTCACCGCCGAACTGCACGACGTGCAGCGGCGTGGCAACGAAATCCAGCAGTCGCTCAACATGCTGCACCCGCAGATGACGGACATCGCCGGCAAAATCGGCGGCATGCCTAACGTCCCGGCCTCGGCGAAGGCGCAGTTCGACGCGTTGAATCGTGACTACGAGGCGGTGCGCGTGAAGTTCGGCGTGCCCATGGGCCCAGCGGCGGGACGTGGGGGAGGCGGCGGCGGGCGGGGCGGCGGAGCAGCGGACCAGAACGTGCTGGCCCGCGTCGCCGCGTCGAAGGGGGCGATCATGGGGATCTGGGAACCGCCCAGCGAGGCCGTGAGTCGTCAGGCAGCATCGGCGCGCTCGGCGTTGCTGGCGGCGATCAGCGAGGCGAATGCCCTGCTGGCCCGCGCGCGCACGGTGAGTGCGGCGCTCCGGCCGCATAACGTGACGCTGAATGTCCCATAGGGTCGAGGCTCGAGGCTCGAGAACGGGGAATAGGTAGAAGTGAGAAGGGGTCCGAGTGAAAACCTCGGGCCCCTTTCTTCTGCGGTTTGCTACTCCCTCTCCTCGAGCCTCGACCCTCGACCCTCGACCCTATGGGTTACTTGTCGAAGTCACCGGCGTCGCCTTCTCCTCCAGCGTTTTCAACACATCGCGCCACTTGAAGTCACCCTTCCCCAGGATCCACTTGTCCATCCAGGACTTCTCCGCCACCGATTTGAGCAGCCGGTTGCGAGGATCCGGGATCCCATGCGTGTTGCCCGGATAGACGAAGAACTCCGTCGGCACGCCGAGCTTCTTCAGCGCCATATGTAGCTCCTCGCTCTGCGGGCGCGGCACGCGCGGGTCGCCGTCCACCACGTGGATCATCGTGGGCGTCTTCGCGTTCCTGATGTACCGGATCGGCGACTGTTTCCAGTATGGCTCGAAATCCTCGTAGGGAAGCTTCCCGCCCAGGTACTCCTGCCGGTTCCGCTGCACGTCGCTCTGCGCGAACATCGAGATCCAGTTCGACGTGCCCGCCCCGCTGGAGATGGCCTTGAAGCGGTCCGTGCTCACCAGGATCCAGTTGGACCAGTGGCCGCCGGCGCTCCAGCCCAGCGCTCCCATCTTCGTGCCATCGACGATGCCCTGGGCGATCAGGTGGTCGACACCGGTCATGATGTCCTCGTACCCCTTCTTGAAGTAGTCGCCGACGATATCCATCCGGTGCTGCTCGCCGTAATTCGTCGAGCCGCGATAGTTAGGCAGCAGGACCGCGTACCCGTCGCCGGCGTAGACCTGCGAGCCGTAGCCGCCGTTGAAGCCCAGCACATCCGCGGAAGCGGGGCCACCGTGAATCGCTACGATCAGCGGATAGCGCTGCCCGGCGCGATACCCGACCGGCTTCACCAGCACACCGCCAACCATCTTCCCGTCCTTCGACTTCCACATCACCTCTTCGGCGTCGCCCAGCGCGAAGCCGGCGACCTGCGGGTTGGGGTCTGTCAGGCGGGTCCACTTCGAGCGATCCACGAGGTCCTCGAGGCGATCCACGGTGAAGTGGGACGTTGGCGTCTTCGGGTCGGCGAATGTGACCAGCAGTCGCTTCGACACCTCGTCACGGCTCACGCTCAGCGAAGCCTTCTCGCGCGTGACCTGGCTGACCTTCCCCGACGCCACATCGATCGACATCAGCTGGTTCGTGGCGCGGACGCCATCGGTGAAATAGATCGTCTTCGAATCGTCGGACCACCAGCCGACGTTGACGTCGCCATCATACCCGTCGCCAATCTCGCGCCAGGCTGCACCGGTATCCTCGATACCGCGAACGAAGACACGCGAGTCGCGGAAGTATTTGAAGTCGTTGGCGGCGCTGAACGCCATGGTCTTTCCATCGGGCGCGAAGGACAGGTTCGCCTCCCCGATCTCGGCATTGTTCGTCAGCCGCTGCACCTGGCCGTTGCCGAGGTTCACCAGCCACAGGTCGCCATTGATCCGCTCTTCGGTGACGTTCCGCGCGTAGCGGTCGTTGCGGATCGCGCGGACGCCGGCCCAGTGGCCGTCATCCGAAAGCGTGAAGCTCGAGACGCTGATGGACGCGTCGTTCGTCAGGCGCTTCTCCTGACGTGACACGATGTCGATCATCCAGAGTGAGTTCGGCGGCATCGGTTGATTGCGCACCGTCGCCGTGAACTTCTTCTCCCGCCGCTCCTTGTCGTCCTTGTCGACCGAATCGGGAGCAAGGAAGAACACCCGTGCACCGTCGGTTGAAAGCTGCCAGCTCTCGATCGGCGTATCGTGCTTCGTGAGTTGCGTCGCCGGGACGGAGTCGATTCCAGCCACGGGCAGGAGCCAGAGTTGGCGGTCCTCTGCCTTGCCCGCCGCGAAGACCAGCCACTTGCCGTCACGCGTGAAGGCAAACTGCGCGACGCCATCCTTCGCGTCGGTGATCTTGCGGGACTCACCGCCATCGGGCCGCATCACGTACAGCTGGTTCTGGCTGGCAGCGCTGGCCGGTGCGTCGCGATTCGAGGAAAAGACGAAGAACGAGCCGTCGGTGGACCAGGCCGGACTGCCTTCACTCTTGTCCTTCGTGAAGGTGAGTTGTCGCTGGGACGACACGCCGCGTTCCGCCGCGACCAGCCAGATGTCCGTGGTGCTCCGGGCTTCCTTCCAGTCGGGCACCGACAGCGTGTAGAGCACCCAGCGCCCATCGGGACTTACTGCCAGCGAGCCGGCGCTCAGCATGAGCTGGACGTCGAGGAAGTTCATGGGGCGCTTGTCCGACTGCTGGGCGCCCAAAACCGTGGTGATCGCGAGCGCGGCGACGTAAACGAGCGCAGACCGGCGGACTGACATCGAACCTCCTGGCTGGACGTGCACTGAACGAGCTGGAGGCAACAATGGCGCGCCCCACCAGCCCTGACAAGAAAGCCGCGCCTCAGGTCGCAGCGTGTGTGAACTGGGACTTCATCAGGATCCGTCCGGCGCGGCGCGCCGCCTCGCGGAGCCGCTCCGCCGAGGTGATGAACGAAACGCGGAAAAATCCTTCGCCCCCCGAACCGAAGGCAGAGCCCGGCAACACGATCACACCCTCTTCGTCCATGAGCCGCTCCGCAAACAAGGCGCTCGGCACTCCTTCGGGCAACGGAATCCACAGGTACATCGTGGCCCTTGGACTGTCGCACTCGAAACCAGCCTCACGAAACGCCGCCACGGCAGCGTCGCGGCGTTCGCGAAACACCATCAGGTTCGCCGGGAGGAATGTTTCCCAGCTCTCGATCGCGGCGACGGCGGCGTACTGAATTCCCATGAAGGCGCCGGTATCCACGAACGACTTCACCCGGCTCAACACCGAACAGACCGCGCGGCCGCCGGCGGCCCAGCCGCATCGCCAGCCCGTCATGTTGTAGGTCTTGCTGAGCGAGTGAAACTCGACGGCAACGTCTCGCGCGCCCTCGATCTCGAAGATCGACGGTGGCACGTAGCCGTCGAACGCCATTTCGGAGTACGCGTTGTCGTAGACCAGCAGGATATCACGCTCGCGGCAACGCCTGACGACGTCCTCGAGATAGGGGCGCGGAGCGATTGCCGCCGTCGGATTGTTCGGGTAGTTGAGGAACAGGACGCGCGTCCGGTCCATCACGTCCTTCGGCACGTCATCGAGGTCGACCAGGAAGTTCGTGCGCGGCCGCAGCGGGTACGCGTGGACCTGCGCGTCGGACAGTATCGTGCCGCCGGCGTACGCCATGTAGCCCGGTTCGGGGACGATCGCGACGTCGCCGGCCCCGAGGAACCCGAAGGCGATGTGCGCGATGCCTTCCTTCGACCCGATGAGCGGGACGATCTCCGTGAGCGGATCGAAGCGCTGCGAGAACCGGCGTTCCATCCAGTCGCTCACCGCCTGACGATACGGCACGTAGCCGAGGCCGAAGCCGTACCGGCCGAGGGCCGGGTCACGAGCCGCGCGGGTGAGTGCCTCCACGGCTGCGGGCGGTGGCGGGAGGTCTGCGTCACCGGCCCCGAGGTCGATGACGTCGACGCCGTGCGCCAGGAGCTCACGCTTCCGCTGTGGGATGTGGGCCAGCGGATAGGGTGGGAGTCGATCGAGTCGGGAGTTCACGATTCAGCAGGCAAGAGGCAGAAGGCAGGAACGCCGGCAAGACACGGAGGGCTGCAATCAAACACTTTGCGGGGTCGCCGCCTGACGACTTCCAGGCGTCACTTCCATTCTTTGGCGATTCGTGCCTTCAGGATGTAGTCGAGTCGCGGATACGTCCGGGTCAGGAACACGTTTCCCTGCCGGCTGATGGAATCCTGAGGGGGATCGGGGAACGTCTGCCCACCGCGCGTGCCGCTGTACTCCCAGTTGAGCGAGTCGAGCACCTCGATGCCGCGGATCACCTGCCCGATGGGTGGGAAGCCGAACCCGTTGAGCGTGTCGAGACGGGGCGTGTTGTCCACCAGGTTGAAGAAGAGCTGCACGGAACGCGTGTTCCGGCCTCCACGGGCGAACGACAGCGTTCCCCGCTGGTTCGTCACTTTGACCGGGTCGTCGAGAATCGCCCTCCCACGCCAGGCGCGGCTCACGGCGGTGTCCCCGTGGATCCCGAACTGGGCGACGAAGTTGCGGATGGTGCGGTGGAACGCCACCGAGTCGAAGTACTGGTTTCGCACCAGCGCGTAGAAACGATCCGCGCCTAACGGCGCCCAGTCCCGGCGCACCCGAACCGTCATGGTGCCCGCGGTAGTGACCATGTCGACGTCGAACGAGTCCGGGGCGATGACCACGAAGCGCGCGTCGGTCGGGTCCGTCAGCGGTGCGGGACGGTAGCTGGACAGACAGGCGAGGAAGAACGCTGCCAGGAATGCGGCAAACCGAGGGCGGACCTTCATCCGACGGCCCCGGCCCCTGGTCCCCCATCCCCGTTCAGTCTCTTCACCAGCGTGAGAATGGTGTAGGTCGCCACCAGCTCCTCGTCCTGGTTGGTCACGTTGACCTCCCACGCCACCACGCCCTGCGGAATGCCGTCCGGCGGCGTCTCCCTGGCGGTTTTCGACTTGCAGGTCAACCTGGCCCGGATCGTGTCGCCGGCGTGCACGGGCTTCGTGAACCGCAGGTTCTCCAGGCCGTAGTTCGCCAGCACCGGTCCCGGGGCCGGGTCCACGAACAGGCCCGCCGCCGCGCTCAGCACGAAATACCCGTGGGCAACGCGCCTCCCGAAAATGGACTCCCGGGCGGCGATGTCGTCCACGTGCGCGTAGAAGTGGTCCCCGCTGATCGCCGCGAAGTTCACGATGTCGGTCTCGGTTACGGTGCGCCGGTGCGTGACCAGGGTCTCGCCGATCCGGAGTTCCTCGAAGTGCTTCCGGAACGGGTGAACGGCATCGGCGGGCTGCGCCGCGCCGGTGACCCATTCACTCGTTATGCTGGTGAGCGTGGTGGGCGACGCCTGGATCGCCGTCCGTTGCATGTAGTGGAGGACGCCGCGGACTCCTCCCATCTCTTCACCGCCGCCGGCGCGTCCCGGCCCGCCGTGGACGAGGTGCGGCAGCGGCGATCCGTGTCCGGTCGACTCCTTTGCGGCCGACCGATTGAGGACGTAGAGCCGGCCGTGATACGGAGCGACGCCTAACACCACGTCACGCGCCACCCGGTCATCGTTCGTGAACAGCGATCCGCAGAGACTCCCCCGCCCCAGCCGCGCCAGGTCGATCGCATCTTCCAGCGACGCGTACGGCATCACGGTGTTGACCGGTCCGAAGGCTTCGACCTCGTGCGGCTGCGGGCTGTCATGGGGGCGATCGCAGGCCAGGAGCGTGATCGGGAAGAACGCTCCACGCTCGGTCGAGGCGCCGACTGGCTCGACGCCATTGCTGCCGAAAATCACCTCGGCGCCGCCCCTGAGCGCGTCGAGCGATGATCCGACCTCCCGGACCTGCGCCTTGCCGGCCAGGGGCCCCATCTTCACCCCTTCGACGGCCGGGTCACCGACCTTCACGGCCGCGAGTCGCTTCTGGAGCGCGCCCACGACGTCCCCCATCATCGCATCGGGTACGATCGTGCGCCGGATGGCGGTGCACTTCTGCCCTGCCTTGGCAGTCATCTCGCGCACGACTTCCTTCAGGAACAGGTCGAACTCCTCGGTGCCGGGACTCGCATCGGGGCCGAGGATGGCGCAGTTGAGCGAGTCCGCCTCCATGTTGAAGCGCACAGCGTTCTCGACGATGACGGCGTGGGTCCTGAGCTTGCGCCCGGTCGCCGCCGAGCCGGTGAACGCCACGCTATCCTGCGAGCCGAGGTGATCGAGCAGGTCGCCGGCATTCCCGCAGATCAGCTGGATCGACCCTTCAGGGAAGATCCGCGAGTCGATCATCGCGCGGAATACCCGCTCGGTAAGGAAGCTGGTCAGCGTTGCCGGCTTCACGATCGACGGGACTCCCGCCAGAAAGGCCGGCGCCATCTTCTCCATCATTCCCCAGACGGGAAAGTTGAACGCGTTAATGAAGACGGCGACGCCTTCCAGCGGCACGCAGATGTGACGACCGACGAACGTTCCGCCTTTCGAGATGGGCTCGAGCGGTCCGTCGATATAGAACGGCTCGTCGGGAAACTCACGACGGCCCTTGCTCGCGTAGACGAAGAAGGTGCCGATACCGCCGTCGATGTCGATCCATGAGTCGGCCTTCGTGGCGCCGGTCGCGGTGGACAAGGCGTAGAAATCGTCCTTCCGCTCGTTGAGGTGCATCGCCATCGCCTTGAGCAGCCTGGCGCGCTGGTGAAACGTCAGCCGGCGAAGTGCCGGTCCCCCTGCCAGGCGGGCATGGTCCAGCATGCCCTTGAAGTCCACGCCATTCGATGTCGCGTGCGCGACGACCTCTCCGGTAACGGCGTGGAGCAGCGGCGTGCCCGCTCCCTCGCCGTCCACCCACCGTCCAGCAACGAAGTTCTGGAGTTTCATGCTTCAAATATGCCCCGTGGATGGGCAGCGGGACGACCGTCCCACGCGTATCCTACAAGCGGATTCCCTCTGCTCCCCCGTCCCACCCGCGAGCCCAAACTCACGATGCTGCGCACCGTCGTCCTTTCCGTTACCGGGGTGTTGCTTCCCGTCTCGACCCTCCTCGCCCAGCGCGATTCGGTCGCGGTCGAGTCGAAAACGGGCCTGGTCGTTTCTGTGTCAGCGCCCGCGTCCGACGTCGGCGCCGCGATCCTGGCCCAGGGAGGCAATGCGGTCGATGCCGCGGTCGCTACCGCCTTTGCTCTGGCGGTGACCCACCCGAGCGCCGGCAATATCGGCGGCGGCGGATTCATGATCATCCGCCTGCCGAACGGAACGGCCACTACGATCGACTACCGGGAGCGCGCGCCCGGGAAATCCACGCCGACGATGTATCTCGGCGCAGACGGGAGGATCGACCGCTCGTTGACCGCGGCGGGATGGCTCGCACCCGGCGTCCCGGGAACGGTTCGGGGGCTCGAGATCGCGCACCGGAAATACGGGAAGCTGCCGTGGGCGCAGGTCGTGAAGCCCGCCGCGGAACTCGCCACGAAAGGCTGGCCGCTGTCCAGCGCACTGGCCCGCTCGCTCAACGGCCAGCTTCGGGATGACGGTGCCGGGCGTGCCGGGAAGATGGCGAGGTTCCCCACCTCGGTCGCCGCATACGGCAAGCCGGGCGGGGGTGACTGGGCCGAAGGAGACCGCATCCAGCTCGCGGACCTGGGTCGCGCGCTCAACGAGATCGCGACGAAAGGTCCGGCGGCGTTCTACACCGGATGGATCGCCGATTCGATCGACGCCCAGATGAAGCGGAATGGCGGCATCATCACCAAGGCAGACCTTCGCGATTACAAGGCGGTCGAGCGCGCACCGGTCCGCGGCAAGTTCCTTGGCCACGAGATCATCTCGATGGGACCGCCCTCGTCAGGCGGCATCGTCATGATCCAGACGCTGCAACTGATGGAGCGCATGGGCGTGGCGAACCTTGCCCCCGGATCCGCCGAATACCTGCATCGCCGCATCGAGGCCGCGCGACGCGCGTATCTCGACCGCGCACGCTACCTGGGCGACCCCGACTTCGTGACCGTACCGGTCGATCGCCTCATCTCGCCGGCCTACGCGGATTCCGTCGCGAAGACCATCAGTCCCCGACAGGCCGCGAGCTCGGTCGAGCTGGGCGCTGACATCGTGACCGCCGTGGCTCCCGAGTCGGAGGAGACGACCCACTTCTCGGTCGTCGACGCGCAGGGCATGGCAGTTTCGAACACGTACACGCTGGAAGCCGGCTTTGGATCGGGCGTCGTGGTGGGTGGCACCGGGATCCTGCTCAACAATGAAATGGGCGATTTCAACAAGAAGCCCGGCGAGACCAATACGTCCGGCGACATCGGCACACCCGCCAACCTGATCGCACCGGGCAAGCGGATGCTCAGCTCCATGTCGCCGGCGATCGTCACCCGCAACGGACAACTGCTGCTCGTGACCGGTTCTCCGGGGGGCCGCACGATTCCCAACACCGTGCTCGACGTCATCCTCGGCGTGACGCTGTTCAAGCGCGACGTCCGGGCGGCGGTGGATGCCCCTCGCATTCACCACCAGTGGCTGCCCGATACGACAAGCATCGAGGCAAATGGCGTATCGCCGGAAGTCCTCGCCGCGTTGCGGGCGATGGGGCATCGCGCCGCGATGAGCCGGAGTTCCGGCCAGGGTGACGCGCACTCGATCTACTACGATGCCGCGAAGAAGACGGCGTGGGGCGCACACGACCTGCGCAGCGCGGACTCGAAGGCGGCGAAACCCGGGAAGTAAGAAGCAGGAAGCAGGGGAGGTGGAGGGCCGGCGCGAAAGCGACGGCCCTCAGTCACT
>DAIUET010000065.1:0-12081 GCA_036845045.1 Gemmatimonadaceae bacterium
ACGAAGCCCATTACCGCTGGTGGGTCATGGGCTACCAGCTCTGGCTCGCCGAACGTGCCGTTCATGCCAGCGTTCTGGCGCGCCTGACCGGGTCGGCCCGCTACCGGCGCATGGCCGAAGCCATCCTCCTGGCTCTCGTCGACCGGTACCTGACGTACCCTAACGAGGACAACGTCCTCGGACCGGCCAGGGTATTCTTCAGCACCTACCTCGAGTCGATCTGGACGCTGCAGTTGGCGGTCGCGGTGTGGTTCCTCGAGGACGGCGGGAGTACTCCGCTGGGCGGCGCGGTGCGGGGTGAGATCCTCGACCCATCGAGTGGGCTGATCCGGGAATTCAACGAAGGACTCAGCAACCGCCAGGTATGGAACAGCGCGGCCCTGGCGGCGGCCGGACTCCTGCTCGACCGGCGCGAACTGGTGGACGGCGCGCTGACGGGGCCCGGTGGCCTCGACCAATGCCTTCGCGCCGCGCTGCTCCCCGACGGCACCTGGTACGAGGGCGAGAACTACCACCTTTTCGCGCACCGGGGGCTCTGGTATCTCGTTATGCTTGCGGAAGGCGCGGGGCATACCGTGCGGGAGGAACTCCTCGGCCGGTTCGATGCTGGCTTTGTGGCGCCCCTGCTGACCGCGCTGCCGGACTACACCTTCCCGGCCCGGCGTGATTCGCAATACCGGGCGTCGCTGCGGCAGTGGCGCATCGCCGAGTCGCTGGAGCTGGGTTTGGCGCGGTCGCCGGGTTCCCCGGAACTGGCAGGCGGCCTGTCGAAGCTCTACACCGACGCCCCAGCGGGGGACAGCGCACGTTGGCGTTCGACGGCCGAGGCCGAGCGCAACGTCCCTGGCGCGCCCCTCCGCCGGTCCGATCTCGGATGGAAATCGCTGCTCTTCGCACGTCCCGTCATTCCCGAGGCGACCGTCACCCCGCCGCGCTCGGCCCTCCTCGAGGGACAGGGCTTCGGGGTGATGCGTCGCGACAATGGGCGCGTGTACGTCGCACTGGACTACGGGCACCCGGGGGGAAGTCACGGACATCCCGACCGGCTCAACTTCTGGTTGATCAACGGCGATGATCGCGTTTTCGAGGATGTCGGTACCGGGTCGTACGTGGAGCGCACGCTGCACTGGTATCGCAGCACGCTGGCGCATAACGCGCCGCTCATCGACGGCCGCTCACAGGAGGCGGTCGCAGGTGTCCTGCGGGCCTGGGATGAGCAGGGAAGCCATGCATGGATCGATGCCGAGTCGTTCGTGGCTGGCAATGTCCTCGTCAGGCGGAGCGTGGTGACCGCACCCGGTTATGTGATCGATCGCCTGGAATGGGTCGCCGACCACGAGGTGATGCTGGACCTTCCCATGCACGTGGAGGCCGAGGTTGATGGCGCGGACTGGAAACATGCTCCGCTGGTCGGGGGTTCAGGTCTCGAGGATGGTTTCGAGTTCCTGCGCAATGCCGAGCGCTTCACCGCTCCGGCCGGGACTGCGCGCGTCAGCGGCAACGTGGTCGCCGGAGCGGTCCTCGTCGATGCGCCCCACGAACTATGGCGGGCGCTGGCGCCCGGACCGCCCGGCCAGCCCGAGCGGCGCTTCCTGATGGTGCGCTGCCGTGGGGCGAAGGGCCGGATCACATCGGCATGGTCCTGGACCGGCACTGTGGATCTTCAAAAGGCGCCTGACGATGGGTTCGAGGTTTCCGTGCCCGGTGGACGGGCGCTGCACGCGGACGCTGGTGAGACCTGGCACGTCCAGCCCGAAGGCGAACCGGTGCTGACGCTTGACGGCCGTCGGAAGACCAGAGCTGAACCGCCGGCGCCCGCCGTGGAGCCGAGGAACCGTCGTGTCGAACGCGTTCCACTCGTCAGGCAGGCCGCGATCGCGATTGGCGATCTTACCGCCACCGATGCGGGACTTCGCTTCGAGCTTGGCGAGGCGCACTACAGGCGTACTGAATCAACCTGGGAGGCCGCGGGTTCTCCTCGTGCCACGGTTAGCCTGGCCGCGACAGAAGGTGAGCTGCTTGTCGAGGTGTCGGTCACCACCCGCGACCCGCACTTCGCCGCGCCGATCACCGACAATCCCCTGGATAACGAGCACCCCGATGTCAACAGCGATGGCGTCCAGATACACCTGGCCTGCCCGGGTTCGGGTGAGGAACCACGTCACGCTGCCTGGCTGATGGTGCCGGAGACGGACACGACATCGGTGCGCGTCAGCAGCCGCGAGGCCGGCGCGCACATTCCGCTCCGGGCCTCATGGCAGAGAACCGATGAGGGCTGGCAGCTGCTGGCGCGGATCGACCGGTCAGCGATGGGTCCGGTCGATGCGCAATTCGCCCTCGATGTCATCGTCAACGAAATGCCGGGCTGGCGTGAGCGACGCCGCGGCCAGCTGGTCATGAGCGCCGACCGCCCGGGGTGGGCCTACCTCCGCGGCGACCGGCAGGATCGCGACCAACTCATTCCCATGATGGTGCGCAATGGCTGAGTCGCGGCTCGATGCCATCCGCGTGGTGCTGTTCGAGACACAGGACCTGGTGAACGTCGCGGCGGTGGTACGCGCGATGAAGAACATGGGATTCAGCGACCTTCGTCTCGTGAATGCCGTGCCCCTGGATGCGTGGCGCATCCAGGGGATCGCGCATGACACCGGCGACATCCTCGAGGAGGCAAGAGAGCACGCCACCCTGGATGACGCCATCGGCGACTGCGTGCTCGTGGCGGCGTTCACTGCGCGGCACCGGGCGGCGCGCTGGGCCGTCTCCACGCCCCGCGAGGTCACCAGCCGGCTCCTCGAGGCGGCGGCGGAGGGTCCGGTGGCCCTGGTGTTCGGCCGCGAGGACCGCGGCCTGCCTAACGAAGCGCTGGACCGTGCCCAGGTGCACGTCACGATTCCCACCACACCGTATGCGTCGCTGAACCTCGCCCAGGCGGTGATGGTCGCGCTCTACGAGCTCCACCTCGCCGCGGGCGACGCGACGCGGGCGCGCAAGCCGCCGCGGAAGGATGCGCCCCCTCCGCAGGCCGCAGAGCTGGAGCGGTTTCATGCCGATGCCGAGGCGGCGTTGTGGGCGATCGAGTTCTTCAAGACGCGATACCCCGAACACGTGCTCCGCGCGGTTCGCTCGCTGGTGGCGCGCGCCAATCCCAACGCGCGGGAGCTGTCGCTACTCCGGGCCATGGCCATCGAGGTGGTGAAGAACCTCGAGCGCGTGCGGAGCGGCCTCCCCCGCACTGAGGGGGGATCGAGTCCCGGCGGTGAGCCGCGTGAGGGAAAGTAAGTCGCGCCATCCTCCCATCTCCCATCTCCCATCTATTATTTCCCCATGCCATTCGGACGCCTCTTTCGCGGGAAGCCGCAGCAGCCGGCGCCTGATCAGCCACCCGAGGAGTCGCTCGAGGAAGGCGCCGAGGTCGAGGAGCAGGGCGACGAGGGTGATGTCCCACCGGAATGGGACGCTACCGGCGAGGACGTCGATCGCTCGTGGCGGACGCGCGCTCACGACGTCATCCCGGGCGGCAGTTCGACCGGTAGCAAGCGCCCCGACGCGCTCTACGGTGATGGAAACGAGTCCGGACCGACTCACTACATCCGCGCATCCGGTTGCCGCCTGACGACGCCAGGCGAGGTGACGCTGATTGACTGCACCATGGCGCTCGGGTCCGTCTCGCTGGGCTACGGTGACGAGCGTATCCTGCGCGCCGCTATCGCTGCCGCCGCCAACGGAAACGTGGCGGGCTTGCCGCACACCGCCGAAGTCGAGCTGGCCGAACGTTTGTGCGACCTGATCCCATGCGCCGAGCAGGTGCGCTTCACCAAGAGCGGCGCCGACGCCATGTCGGCGGCGGTGCGAATCGCGCGGACCGCGACCGGGCGGAGCACCGTAGTGGGTTGCGGCTATTTCGGGTGGCACGATTGGTCCAGCACGAGCGCCGGGGTGCCCGACGGAGTGCGCCGCGGATTCCGCCCGGTCCCCTTCGACGACGTCGCCGCGCTCGAGTCAGCATGCCGCAGTGCCGGCAGCGATCTCGCGGCTGTTGTGATTGAACCCGTCATCGAACGGCTCCCCTCGGCGGAATGGATCGCTTCGGCCCGCGGCCTCTGCGATCAGCTTGGCGCCGTACTCGTCTTCGACGAACTGAAGACGGGATTCCGCCTGGCGCGCGGGGGATACCAGGAACTGGCGGGCGTGAAGCCTGATCTTGCCGCGTTCGGCAAGGCGATGGCGAACGGGTTCCCGCTGGCCGCGGTAGTGGGCGTCAGCGGCGTGATGGAAGCGGCCACGCGCACGTGGATCAGCAGCACCCTGGCGGGTGAGTCGATGGCGATCGCCGCCGCGCTGGCCCTCGTGGAGGTCTACGAGGCCGAGGAGGACATCTGCGCCTCGTTAGGCCGTATCGGAGGCGCCATGCGTGAGGGGGTCGTTGCCGCCGTCCGGGCCAGCGGGATAGAAGGCGTGACGGTCACGGGGCTGGACCCGATGTGGCTGATACGATTCGACGATCCCGCGATCGAGCGGCGGTTCCTGGAGGAAGCCGTGCGCGAAGGCGTGCTGTTCAAGCGGGGCGCCTACAGTTATGCCGCGTTGGCGCATGACGAGGAGGAAACGATCGTGGAGATCGAGCGTGCCGCGAGTTCGGCGCTGGTCGCAATCGTCAACGGCCGCGACGAGTGACCGGCGGGCACGCCACGCCGCTGGCCGGTCCCGGCCCGTTGATCGATGTGCACGCGCATTTCTACCAGCCGGGATCCGGCCGCGCTACGTGGAAAGCGCTGAATACGTCGAGACTCGACGCGGGTGACCGGATCGGCATCAGCTGGCACGTGGGGTCCATCCTCGGCAGCTGGGGCGCGTCGTCGCCCGTGTACTTCCAGTCACCTGGCGACACCACCGCGGGAAACGACGCGATGTTGCAGTTCGAGGCTGCGGAACGGCACCGGGTCCGGTCATGGGCGGCGGTCAACCCGAATGACACGGAGTTCGCGCTGCGCGAGCTCGAACGATGCCGCCAGCGCGGGGCAGTGGGGATCAAGCTCGCAGCCGCCCGCCGTGCGTCTGATGCGCTGCTCGACCCGCTGATGCACTTCGCCAAGGAGCATCACCTGCCCGTGCTCCACCATGCCTGGCAGCGGCGCCCCGCGTCAGTGCCGGGTCAGGATCCGTCGGACGCGGCGGATCTCTGCACCCTCGCCGGACGCCATCCGGGGGTAGCAGTCATCCTCGCCCACATCGGCGGCGGCGGGGACTGGAGCCACACGCTCCCGGCCGTCCGGGACGTGCCTAACGTCTACCTCGACCTGTCCGGCAGCGGTGTCGATCGCGGGATGCTGGACCAGGCGCTGGAACAGGTCGGTGCCGGCCGTCTGGTGTGGGGCGCCGACCTCACGCTGTGCACAGGACTCGCCAAGCTGTGGGCGCTGGATGTCATCGGCATTCCAGCGTCGGACCGTGAATGCATCCGGTGGCGGAACGCCGCGAAGCTGTTCCCGCCCGGCGCATTCCCGGGGCTGCCGGAATGAGCCAGGCCACCGTCGACGTCTCCGCGCTCATCGGCGCATACCCGTTTCGGGAGCTTCCGCATCCCGATCCGGGCACGCTCATTGGCGTACTCGATCGCGAGGAGATCGCAAGAGCCTGGGTTGGACACCTCCCGAGCGCGTTTCACCGTGATCCGCGCAAGGGAAACGAATCGCTGTACCGCGATCTCGTCCCACATCGATCACGCCTCGACCCGGTGCCGGCTGTCCGGGCCGACTGGCCGGGCTGGGAGCGCGAGCTCGCGCGGGCCGTGGACGAAGGGGCCGTAGCGATCCGTGCCTACCCGTCGCAGTGGGGCCTCGTGCCCGAGCATCCGGCACTGGTCGATCTCGCGCGGGCCTGTGCTCGCGCGGGACTGCCGATCGTGCTTACGGTGCGATTCGAGGACTCGCGACAGCGGCATGCGATCGACGTCGCCGGCGACCTGCCGGCGGCGACGGTACGCGCGCTGGCCAGGGCAGGGACGCAGGCGCGCATCGTGTTGACGGCCGCGGGCCGCTCGATGATCGAGGAGATCCACTGGGGCCTCACTCCATTCGAGCGCGACCTCGTCTGGTATGACACATCATGGATCTGGGGACCACCGGAGGACGATTTCGCGCAACTCCTGCGCACCGTGGGTCCGGGCCGCTTCGTGTTCGGGACAGGCTGGCCGTTCCGCCTGGCCCAGGTGAGCCGCGCCAACCTGGCTCTGCTCCCGCCCGATCTCTGGGGCATCCGCCTCTCTGATCCGTCGAGCTGGAAGCCGGTATGACGGTCCGCTGACCACAGGCAACTCATGTCTGCGCCGTCTCTTGCGCGATCCCTGCTCCCGTCGCATTTTCCCTGCCGGGCGCTTTGTGAAATTGTTCACAAGGACCCCAAATCACCCTCCGCTCAGGACATCCCCCATCGATGAGCCGAAGGCGATCGTGGGCGCTCGCGTCCGGGTTTTTCGCCATTGCCGTCGCCGCGTTAGGCCTGTCGGCGTACAGTGGTGCCTCGTCGTCGCAGGGGTTCGCTCCGGTCCAGCCGGTGAACTTTCCGCATCCACGGCACGTGCGGCAGCTGGGGATGAACTGCCTCTACTGCCATTACTCCGCCAACCGGTCGCCGGACCCCGGGCTCCCCGCCGTTGGCACGTGCATGGGATGCCATACCGTCGTGCGCGGCCCCCGGCCGGCCATTGAAGGCGTGGCGGACCGCGATACGGCGGCGCTCAACCAGCTGCTCTCGTTTGCCACCGGGACACCGGACCAGTGGAAGCCGATCCCCTGGGTCCGCATTCACAAGCTGCCCGAGTACGTGCACTTCCCGCACATGCGCCACGTGAACGCGGGGGTTACCTGCCAGACCTGTCACGGGCCGGTGCCGGAGATGCAGCGCGTCTACCAGTACGCGTCGCTGAACATGGGCTGGTGTGTCGACTGTCACGTGAAGGGCTACAAGCTCGCCGACGGGTTGCTTGCCGCGGGCGATACGGCTGGTGCGCGCGCGGCCGCCAGCGTGGAACCGAAGAAGGCGCGGTATGACTGCGCCGTCTGTCACTTCTAGGCCCGCATGACCCAGCCTCCCAAGACGGTCGTCAAGCGACGCGAGTTCCTGAAGGTCCTTGGTTCGACCGGTGCCGCCGCGACAGCGGTCGGCTGCAGCATGGAGCGTGTCGAGCAGCTGATTCCGTACGTGGTGTCGCCGGACCACACGGTCCCCGGCGTGTCGACGAATTACGCGACGGTGTGCCGCGAGTGTTCGGCCGCCTGTGGGGTCATCGCCGAGGTCCGGGACGGGCGCGCCATCAAGCTCGAAGGCAACCCGGAGCATCCGGTGAACCGCGGCGCGTTATGCGCGCGCGGCCAGTCGGCGCTCCAGGGGCTGTACAATCCCGACCGGTATCGCGGCCCGATGATCCGCCGTGACAACCGCCTGGTCGCGGCAACGTGGGACGAAGCCATCGCACTCGTCAGGCAGCGCATCGACGAGGCGCGCGCCGCGAACGCCGCCAGCGGCGTGCGGTTCGTCAGCCAGCACGAGAACGGCAGCTTTGGGGCGTTCGTCGACCAGTGGATGTCCGCCGGTGGGTTCGGCGCCCACATCGCGTTCGATCCGGAGGCCGACCTGGCCGCGCGCGCCGCCAACCAGGCGGAGTACGGATCGCCGTGGCCGGCGCTCGACTTCACCGCGGCGCGGCTGATCGTGTCCATCGGCGCCGACTTCCTGGACGGCTGGGGGGCGTCGGTGGCGCACCAGCTGTCATTTGCCGACGCCCGCGCGAAGCTCGTCGAGGCGCCGCGCTTCGTGTACATCGGCGCGCGCCGGTCGCTCACCGGGTTGAATGCCGACGAATGGATCGCCTGTCGCCCGGGCAGTGAGCTGGCGATTGCGAACGCCCTCCTGGCCGCGGTCGGTGGCGGAGGCACGGGCACTATCGCCGACGCCGCGACGGCGAGTGGCGTGACGGAGGCGTCGCTCCAGCGCCTCGCCGATGAACTGCGTGCCGCCCGGCCGAGCCTCGTGCTGGGCGGCGTGAACACGCCGGACGCCTATCTGGTCGCGCAGGCCGCGGCGCGCATCAACAGGGCAGCCGGTAACGTCGGCACCACCGTCAAGCCGGCCGAGGGATTGGTCGGCGTCGGAGGGGCTGCCGGCGCCCAGGCGCTGGCCGCCCTGGCAACGGACATGAACGCCGGTGCGGTGCGCGTGCTTTTCATCCGCGGCGCCAATCCGGTGTACGCCCTGCCGAAGGCCGTGCAGTTCACGGAAGCGATGGCCCGCGTTCCGTTCAAGGTGTCGTTCTCCAGCTACCCCGACGAGACGAGCGAGCTGTGCGACGTCGTGCTCCCGGACCATCACCCGCTCGAGTCCTGGGGGGATTCGGAACCCGTGGCCGGCACGTTAGGCATGCAGCAGCCGGTGATGGACCCGGTGTTCAACACCCGGGCGACGGCCGACGTGCTGCTGGCCATGGCGCGCGCCGACACGGCGATGTCGGCCCGCTACCCGATGGCTGCCTATCGCGACGTTCTGATGGCGCGCTTCGCGGGTGGTGGAGCGGCGTTCACCCAGGCGGTGGCAACCGGGTTGGGGCAGGGCGCGGCGCTGACGCGCGGCGCGACGGGTGCCGCAGCGACGCCGGCCGCCACCGCGCAGGCGCTCGGTGGCCAGGGCGACTTCTACCTCGTGGTGCATCCGTCGCCGGCGCTCGGTGCCGGCGCGGGCGCGAACAAGCCGTGGCTCCAGGAACTGCCCGATCCGGTCAGCAAGATCGCCTGGCAGTCCTGGGTGGAGCTTCACCCATCGACCGCGGCGCGGCTCGGCGTCGAGGCCGGCGACCACGTCACCGTGACGACGGCCAACGGCTCGGTGACCGCGCCGGCATACATCTATCTCGGCATTCATCCGGAAGCGGTTGCCGTCTCCCTCGGTCAGGGCCACACGGCGTACGGTCGGTACGCGCAGGGCATCGGCGTCAACGCCGTCGACGCGTTAGGCGCGACCTTCGACGCGGGTGGGCGCCTGGCCTGGACCCAGGCGCGGG
Source organism: Gemmatimonadaceae bacterium (assembly GCA_036845045.1). Lineage (GTDB taxonomy): Bacteria > Gemmatimonadota > Gemmatimonadetes > Gemmatimonadales > Gemmatimonadaceae > JABWBJ01. The sequence continues at coordinate 9,053 of DAIUET010000065.1, forward strand.
CCACGGTGGCGAAAGCGGCCGGGCATTCCCGGCTGGTGACCACCGAGGGATCCGCCCGCCAGCACGGGCGTGGCATCGCCCGGGCGCTGACCGCCGCGCAGCTGGCGGCGGGTGAGACGGAGGACGCGCATCACACGTTCATCGGCGACGCCTCCCACGAGTTCCTGCCGGGACTGCGGGCGCCCGTGGCGAACGATGCCCAGGGCGACCTTGGCGACTCCCTGTCGACCAAGAAGGGGATGTACGCCGACGACCACTGGAGCGGCATGGCGTCCCGCCGCTGGGCGATGACGATCGACCTGTCGCGCTGCACCGGGTGCTCGGCGTGCGTGACCGCGTGTTACGCCGAGAACAACATTCCGACCGTCGGCGCGCGGTGGCAGGGGCGGTCGCTCCGTCCGTTCCACTCCGCCGACGGCGCCGGATGGGACAACGCGCCCGGCGCGAACATCCTCAAGGGGCGCGAGATGGCCTGGATGCGCATCGAGCGGTACTTCGAGGGTGGCGAAAGCGGCGACACCGATTTCGAGACGCGCTTCGTGCCGATGCTGTGCCAGCATTGCGGCAACGCGCCGTGCGAATCGGTCTGCCCGGTCTTCGCCACGTACCACGCGCCCGACGGCCTGAACGTGCAGGTCTACAACCGCTGCGTGGGCACGCGGTACTGCTCGAATGCGTGCCCCTACAAGGTCCGCTACTTCAACTGGCACGGCTATGGCGAGGCGGAGCGGCGCCAGTACGCGTTCCCCGAGCCGCTCCATCTCCAGCTCAATCCCGACGTCACGGTGCGCGGGAAGGGCGTCATGGAAAAGTGCACCTTCTGCGTGCAGCGCATCCGCGACGCCGAGAATCGCGCGACCGCTGAAGGTCGGACCGTGGAGCCTGACGAGTTCACGACGGCCTGCGCCCAGGCCTGCCCGTCGCGCGCGATCGTGTTCGGAGATGCCGCGAACGAGGAGTGGAGTGTGGCGCGACAGGTGGAGGATCCGCGCGCGTACCACGTGTTCGAGGAACTCAACACCTATACCGCGGTGGTCTATCTGAAGAAGGTGAATCATCCGGCGGGAGGGCCACGCTGATGGCAGCCATCGCCGAGCCGGTACGTCCGGGCGCGGGCCCGCCAAACGTCGCGTCGGCCAACATCCAGCTCCCCGCGGTCGAGAGCTACGAGCAGGTCGATCGCGACATCGCCGGGACGCTCGTCCCGACGAAGGGCTGGTTTGCGCTGCTGGGCATCTCGATCGCGTTCTTCCTGTGGGGCGCGGGCGCCTGGATCTACCAGATCTACTGGGGACTCGGCAACGCGGGCTACAACCCGCCGGTGATGTGGGGCGTCTACATCATCTCCTTCGTCTTCTGGGTCGGTATCGGGCACGCGGGGACGCTGATCTCGGCCATCCTCTACCTGTTCCGGGCCGGTTTCCGCACGACCATCTATCGATGCGCGGAAGCGATGACCGTCTTCGCGGTCATGACGGCCGGCCTCTTCCCGATCATCCACATCGGGCGACCCTGGAAGTTCTTCTGGCTGGTGCCGTACCCGAACTGGCGGCTGATCTGGCCGAACTTCAAGAGTCCGCTGGTCTGGGACGTCTTCGCCATTTCGACGTACCTGACCGTGTCGGCGACGTTCCTCTACGTCGGCCTCATCCCCGACCTGGCGGTGCTGCGGGACCGGGCGACAAACCCGCTCAAGAAGCGCATCCTGGCGGTGATGTCGTTAGGGTGGCGGAACTCCGAGCCGGAGTGGCGCCACTTCGCGCGGATGTACCTGTTCCTGGCGGCATTCAGCACGCCACTGGTCCTGTCGGTGCACTCGGTCGTGTCGTTCGACTTCGCCATGGCCCTCACGCCGGGCTGGCACGCCACGATCTTCCCGCCCTACTTCGTCGCCGGCGCCATTTTCTCCGGCATCGGGATGGTCTTCACGATCATCATCCCGATCCGGAAGTTCTTCCGCCTCCAGCACATCGTCACGATCAACCACCTCGACGCCGCCGCCAAGCTGGCGCTGTTCACGTCGATGGTGGTCGGCTGCGCCTATCTGATCGAGTTCTGGGTGGCCTGGTACAGCGCCAACGAGTTCGAGCAGGCCTACTTCTATAACCGGGTGTTCGGCCAATGGTGGTGGGCGGCGTGGATCATGCTCTCCTGCAACATGATCTTCCCCCTGTCGCTCTTCTCGCAGCGGCTCCGGCGGAACCCGACCTGGCTCTTCATCCTGTCCATCCTGATCAACATCGGGATGTGGTACGAGCGGTTCGTGATCATCGTCCCGTCGCTTTCCCACGAGTTCGAGCCGTGGCAGTGGTCCGGCTACATCCCGAGCTGGGTCGACGTGTCGATCCTCGTCGGAAGATTCCGCTGGTTCTTCATGTGGTTCCTGCTCTTCATCAAGAATCTCCCGGTCATCGCGATCGCCGAGGTGAAGGAGATCGTGCCGCCGCGTCTCCGGACGCACGCGCCGCGGGCCGACATCGACGTCACCGGCCACCACGTGGACTACTCACCCGAGACCCCGGGGGAACGCGAATGACCAGGGGACTCATCGCCGCCTACCGCGAGCTCGATGCGCTGATCGATGCCATCGAGGCGCTGCAGCACCGGAAGTTCTCGAAGTTCACCGTCTACACCCCGACGCCGCGGCACGAGATCGAGCATGCGCTCAAGCCGCCCACCAGCAGAATCAGGCTGTTCACGCTGATCGGGGGGCTCTGCGGCGTGACGTTCGGCTACTGGATCGCCATCTGGTCGTCGGATTACTGGCCGCTGGTCGTCGGCGGGAAGGCGATCGCCAGCTGGATCCCGTACACGATCATCGGCTTCGAGGTCATGGTGCTCGTCGGCGCGCTCAGCACCGTGTACGGCATGTTCATTCTCTCGCGCGTGCCCAAGATCACGCAAACGATCGGATTCGACCCGCGGTTCACGGCGGGCGATTTCGGCATCTATGTGGAAACGACCCCGGAGCGCCTCAAGGAGGCGGAGGAGACGCTGCGCGCGGCAGGGGCGGTGGAGGTGGCGAATGA
>DAIUET010000066.1:0-11998 GCA_036845045.1 Gemmatimonadaceae bacterium
GACCCCATCTCGTCGTGCAGGTCCATCGCGATGCGCGTCCGCTCCCGCTCGAGGCCGATCAGGTGGCCGACGCGCGCTCGATATGCGACCAAAAGGAGAAATGATGCCGCGATAGCCATCGCCGCGACCGCCCACGCCGTGCGGTACCAGGGTGGCCGCACTCGAAAGGCAAACGCCGCCGGCTGCACCGTCCAGGTCTCCCCATCGAGCGACGCCCGAAGCTCGGCGAGATGCCGGTGCGGCTGGATGTCGATCCACCGGAACCACGGTTGTCCCGACGCCTCACGCCATTCGCCATCCGGCGACAGACGCACCTGGTACCGCAGCCGTCCGGGATCGCGGAACGACATGACGGCGAAGTGGAGCTCGAGCCGATTGCGCCGGAATGGAAGCTCGAGCGTGTCGCCGATCGCCGCCGGCTCCTCATCGATCAGCGCCTTGACCAGCTCGACACGTGGTGGCTCCGCGGGAGGCGTTCGAGCGGACGGTGGCACCTCGATCACGCCGAGCGACGTCGTGATCCAGAGGGTGCCGTCCGCATCCTCGTGGAGGTCGCGCCCGCTCTCCAGCGGCAAGCCGTGCCACTCGCCTAACCGCTCCCTGACGAGCCATGGTCCGCCGTCGGCATCCTCTTCTACGCGCCACACGACGCCGTAGCCGAGGACCCAGACGCCGCCAGCGCGCGACGGGATGAGGTTGAGCAGGGACGGGGAGGGGAGCAAGTCATTTCCGGCCGCCGGGGCCCATGAGCCGTCGCGCAGCGCGAGCACCCCCCGTCGGCTGGTCGCCGCCCAGATGCTCCCCGTCGGCGTCTGGTGGAGCGCGAGCACGAGCCCAGCGCTCGGCAGGCCGGTGCAATCCCATTCCGCGATCGTGTCCCCATCCGCGACCGGGCCCGCGCACACCATGTCCTCACCGCCGGCCCACAGGCGCGAGCCGCGGTCGTGCAGCAGCGACAGCACCTCAAAATCGTTAGGCATGGGCGGCGCGACGATCGGCCGGAACGCATTCGAATCCGCGCGATGGAGCACGTCACCGAGCGACAGCCAGAGCCCGCCAGCCGGATCCGTCGCGCAGCGCAGCGGCCCCGCATCCGCGATGGGATGGCGGAGGACGACGCGCTCGCCTTTCGCGCGGAGCACCGCACCAGGCACCTGAAACCAGACGGTGCCGTCCGCGTCGTGACAAACGTCGCCTTGCGAGTGCACGTCGCGTCGCCGCTGCGCCTCGCCGCGGTCCGGGAGTATCGCCGCCGCCCCCTGCCACGTCGTCACCCAGATCGCGCGATCCGATCGCGCGACGAAGCGGGTGTGCTGGGAGTGCAGCCCGCTACGCTCGTTCCAGATCCGCGTATCGGGTTCAGGGTACTGGAGCAGCGCCGTGAAGGTGCCCATCCACAAGCTGCCTTCGCGATCCACGAGCAGCGGCCCGCCCGATTCGACTCCGTGGTTCGGGCCGAGGATCTCGGGCGGCTGGTCAGGCCGCAAGGCCACCAGAAACCGGTCGTAGGACGCCCAGACCGTGCCCTGGCGCTCGGCGAGCGCTATCGGGCGCGGGCGTAACTCGGACATGCGGAACGGGTCGACAAGCCGCCGGCCCTCACGATTCACGACGCGAATCGCCGTATCGATGGCAGCGAGGCCGCCGCCCGGCAGCAAGATGAAGTCCGGCGCGCCCTCATGCTCGACGCGTTTGACCGGACGCGCGTCGGAGTCCAGCGTCCATACGCCGCTCCACGTTGCGACCGCGATGCGGCCGTCAGGCGATGTGCGTATGAATCTCGGCGCTTCACCACCGAACGCATCCTCGGGAAGGGAGTGCCACGCGCCGAACGGGTCGAGGTAAGCGACGCGACCGCCGCGCACAACCCAGAGCCGCTCTCGTCCGTCGAACGCAGCGGCGTTAGGCTCGCCGCTCCCGGCGGGCAGCGGCGGCGACAGCGGATCGGCGCGATCGCCATCGATCTCGAGCAGCACGCCGTCGGCGGTGAGCACGACCAGTCGGCCGCCGACCGTGGCGATCGACCGCACAGGGGCGTCGACGTCGGTGCTCGCCCAGCGGCGGAACTCGTTGCCGTCGTAGCGATACAGGCCGTCCTGCCCACCGATCCACAGGAAGCCCGTGGCGTCCTGTGCCAGGGCGGTGACTGGCGCGCCAGTAAAGCCCTGGCCAGCCGCATAACGCCGGACCATGCGGTCCTGCGCGGGGAGCCGGTCCGGCGACGCGGCGCAAACCGCAGCGGCCACGCAAAGCCCTGCGAGCTGTCGGAGGACGGAGAGGAAGGGCGTGCTGGCCATGGAGATGGTCCTGCCGCCGCACGGTGAAATCGGGCCCGCTCGTTAGCGGATCGCGAGGGCGTTCAAAACCGCGAGTTCAGCGCCACGATGCGCCGTGCCCGGAGCCGCGTCAAGACCGAAGCCGTCGCGGGCTCTCCGGCAAGACACCGACACGCGGGTGGGCGATCGGCGAGCGACGAGCCATCACACGTTCATGCGATACCGGCGGCGACGTGTCCTGTCGCATCGTGCCCGGAAACCACTGCGGGCGCCGGCCCGGCTCAGCGCCGGCCCCGAGTCCCGAGCAGGAGGCTATGTGACCACCCATCGCCGTGCATCTCTCGTCTCGCTGGCCCTCGCAGCGCTGACCGTCGCGTGTGGAGATCCCGCCGGCCTCGACCAACGCGCGTCACCCGATCGGGTGCCCTTCGCAGCGAAAAACGTCCCATTGGGGGACGTCCCGCTGGAGATCGCGGTGGAATACAAGGTCGAGTCGTTGGACGACGAACGGATCCGCGAGCTGCTAGAGATTACCGCGTACTTCACCGGCGCCGATCCCGTCGATCCGGAAACCGGCTTTCCGTACGAGGACATCGCGCTCAACTTCGAGCAAACCACGACGGAGTACAAGCCGCAGGACAATGAGCGCTCGCTCAACGGGACCGTGACGGTGGCCTGGGATCTCGAAAAGGGCCGCCGCGGATACTCCTTCGAGGCGGACGATCCGCAGACGGTCCACAACGCCGTGAAGATCGAGGAGTTCGAGTCGGGGCAGGCCATTGCCGACCTGACGGGCTACATCGCTGCGGTGGAAGGACACCTGACGTTCAATGCGAACCTCAAGCTGTGGGAACTGCGGCTGGGCTTCAGGGGAATCGTGACCCCGTCGGACATCGTTACGCCGTCCATGCTCAAGACGATCACGGGTTCCGGCGTCGCTACCCTGACGATCGACCAGACCGAGCTCACCGCCCGCATTCGGGAGAACGAAGCGACGTTCCAGTCGCCTGAGCTCGTGCTGCAGGCGGAGACGAAGATCCAGGATGAGGGGCCGGATGACCTTCGTGAGGTGTTCGCCGCGGTCGCCCACTTCTCCAGCAGCGAGCTGCAGCCGGATCCGCAGGCCCCGTTGATCGAGGACCTCCAGCTCGACTTCGAGATCAACTTTGTGGGCGTCGTGGGGCCGCCATGCCTCCGGATCGTGATCCCCGGAGCGGCGTGGGTGCCGGGAGATGGCGGTGGTTTCGCGATCGAAGAGCCTGACTGGGCGGCAGCGGGCATCAAGGTTGTCGTGGTGAACGACGGGCAGATCGTTGCCGATCTCACGCAGGAGATCGCGGCGTTCAAGGCGGGCCTGCGCTACGTGCCGAGCGTCAAGAACTGGGAGCTGAGTCTGGAGATCGCGGGAGTCATCACTCCCACGGACATTCACGAGCCGCTGCTGGCGCCCACGGCGGCGGCGCGCCTGACGACCCTAACGATCGGGAACGGTCTGCAGGAGCTTTTCGCCCGGCTTCGGGAGGCGGAGGGGAAGTTCCGATGAACGGCGGGCCGGCAAGAAGCGTCGCCGCGCGCGCGACTCCCACCACCTGTTAAAGGAGGCCCCAAAATGCACGGATCGAGAGCTGTTTCCATCACCCCGCTCATCTGCGCCCTCGCCCTCGCCGCGTGCCAGGATGAGGGCATCACCGCACCCATGGAGAGATCAGAACTCCCGCTCATGGGCAAGGGCCTGTTCAACGGCCCGGGGCTGCGTGGATCGATCGCATTCCAGAGTGACCGGAGCGGCAACTGGGATCTCTACGAGACCGACCTCGGCACCGGCTTCGTCAGGCAGCTCACCACCAGCCTTGCGGTCGATCTGGATCCCTACTGGTGGGACCGGGGCAGTGGCCTCCTCTTCACCAGCAACCGGGAGGGCAACTTCGAGGTGCACAGCCTGGATGTTGCGTCCGGCGCCGTCACGCGCCTGACGACGTCCGACCCGTTCACGGACGGCGGTCCATCCGGTCACAGGGGCCTCGTCGCGTTCGCGAGCGGCCGGGACGGCGACTTCGACATCTATCTTCTCGACCCCGCGACCGGATTCCTCCGTCAGCTGACGAACGACCCGGGAGACCAGATCGAGCCCGACCTGTCGTCTGACGGCAAGTACGTCGTCTACACCAGCGGTCTTGGCGGTTCCACGCACATCTGGATCGTGGAGGTCGCGACCGGCGTGAAGACGGAACTGACGATGGGCTTCTCCCCGGACTCCCGGCCCGCCTTCTCTCCATCAGGGCGGCAGATTGCCTACGTCAACAACGGCAACGTGTGGATCCTCGACCTGAACGCTGGCACGCACGCTCTGGCTGCGAGCTCCCCCTTTATCGATACCAGTCCTGCCTGGTCGCCCAACGGAGATTTCATCGCGTTCGCCAGCAACCGTGATGGGGACTTCGACATCTATGCGTTACACGTCGAATCGGGTGCGTTGGCGCAGATCACGAATGACCCGGCTCAGGAGGATTTCCCCACCTGGAAGAAATAGGAGTCCTCCCCGCCATGGACGTCTGATGCGGCAACCGCGGCGTCAGGCACGAAGCCTGACGCCCGGCCGCCCCCTTCTAGGGAACTCGCGTCAACCGCCGCAACAGATCCCCGAGCCGGTTCATCTCCTCCCCATACTGCGCCCAGTTCCCGGCGCGCTGCGCGGCGATCGCGCGATCGTAGGCTTCCTGAACCTGCCTGAGCAGAGTCGCCGACACGCCAGTCGGGTCCGCTGACGTGGCCGTCGATGGTCCGGCGGTGTCCGTCACGACTGCGGACCGTCCACCTGCGCCACCACCGAACAACAGGGCCAGTCCCTGGTCGAGCGTCTCCGACATCACCACCTGGTTCTGGTGCGCTACGACCACGCGCTTCAATTCCGGGATCTGCCCACCTTCGGCGCGCAGGTAGATCGGCTGCACGTAGATCAGCGATCGCTCGATCGGTATGACCAGCAGTTCACCGCGGATCACCTCCGAGCCCCGCTGGTCCCACAGCGTGATCTGCCGCGCGATCTCCGTGTCCTGGTTGATGCGGTTCACGATCTGGCGGGGACCGAAGACCAGGCTCTGTTTCGGAAACCGGTACACCAGGAGCTTGCCGTAATGCTCGCCGTCGTTCCGCGCCACCATCCACGCGGCCAGGTTGTCCTTCTGCCGCGGCGTGAACGGCGTCATGAAGATGTACTCGGCGTTTTGCTCGTCAGGCAGCCGCATGACGATGTGCCGCATGAAGGGATTCCGCTCACGTCCTGAGTCCACCGAGGGGATCTGCCACTGGTCCTCCCGGTGGTAGAAGAGCTCGGGCTCCGTCATGTGGTACGTCGTGTACAGGGACGCCTGCGCACGATACAGGTCCTCGGGGTACCGGAGGTGGCGGCGGAGGTCCGCCGGCATGTTCGCCAGCGGCTCCATGATTCCCGGAAAGATCCGGTCCTGTGTCCGGATCAGCGGATCGGCGGGATCGGCGATGTACGCCTTCACCGTCCCGTGATACGCGTCCACCGTGATCTTCACGCTGTTCCGCATGTAGGACGTGCCGTCCGCCAGGCGCGCGGCGTACGGGTAGCGCGTCGTGCTGGTATATGCGTCGATGATCCAGACGAGCTCACCCGCATCCGTGAGCACCAGATAGGGATCGTTGTCGAGGCGCAGAAAGGGCAGTGCGCGACGGGCCCGTTCCTCGATGTTCCGGCGATAGAGGATCCGGCTCGACGACGTGATGTCCGCGGAGAGCAGCATCTTCAGCGACGCGAAGTGCCACGCCAGCACGGTGCGTCGCCAGAACGTGAGCGGCACGCCGCCACGCCCCTCATAGGCGGCCGTGACGTTCTCCTCGCCCGATGGATGATCGAATTCGGGCAACCTCGTTCCGACGATCGCGTACTCGTTCGTCAGCTCGCCGTAATAGATCTGCGGCCGCTGCACCCGCAGCGACCCCGTGGTCGCGGGTGGCAGGTCCTTGACGAAGAGGACGGGGAGCCCTTCGGTCGTCACCTGGTTCACCGGCGCGAGCGTGAGCCCCATGCCGTGCGTGAACGTCAGGTGATCGTTGATGAACGAGCGCGTGGGCAGTGCGCCGGTGTTGAGTTCTCGCGCCGACAGCAGAACCTGGCGGTAGCGGCCGTCGATCACGTACCGGTCATCGTCGACCGAAATGAAATCGTAGTACGTCCGGATCTCCTGGAGCTGTCCGAACGTCTGGAGCAGCGGCTCGCGATCCCACAGCCGCACATTCTCGATCGTCGGTCCATTGGCGCGGATGTCGGCCAGCGACAACGCCACGTCGCCGGGGAGGTCGCGGGTCACCACACTGTCGATGCCCCACGCCACGCGCGTGGCGGTGATGTGGTTCAGGATGTACGGCCGCTCCCGCCCCAGTTCCGTGGGCGCGACGACGAGCCGCTGGATGATCGATGGGTACGCCGAGCGTCCCAGGAAGCCCACGACGAAGTACGCGACCAGCGCGATGGGTACGGCCGGCAGGACGCGACGCCGCGCGATCCCCAACCCGACGAACACAGCGCCCAGCAGCGCGACCACGGCGGTGGCGTGAAGCCCGGGACGCTGCGCATTCAGGTCGGCATAGCTCGCCCCGATGAACGGCCCTGTGGTGGAATACAGCAGCTCGGGAATCTGGACGACCCAGATCCGCGCCGCCGCCAGCACCAGGAACGCGATGACGAGCGCGCCGAGGTGGGCGCTCGCGCGCGGTGAGAGGGAGATCCGCGGGTTTGGTGGGCGGATGTCCCCTCGGACGAGGTACACGAATCCGGACAGCAGCGCGGCCAGCACGACGAGGGTACTGAGCAATCCCAGCACCATCCCCCACGCCGGCAGCACGAACGTGTAGAAGCCGATGTCGCGATTGAAGACCGGGTCAGTGACGCCGAACGGTGCGCCGTTCAGGAACTGCAGCACCGTCATCCAGGCGGCGCTGGCGGAGATCCCCGCGAGGATGGCGAACACGGCGGCCGCGGGAGTCGTCAGGCGGGGCAGGCGCTCGATCAGCTCGATCAGGCTCTCCGGTACCTGCCCGGACAGCACGTTGACGGGCGGCGCACCGCGTCGTGCGTAACGAAGGTTGACCCACAGCAGCGCATAGGCGACGATCGCCACGATCACGAACAGCAGGGCCTTCGTCAGCAGCTCGGTCGCGAACACGCGCTGGAAACCGATTTCCCGGAACCAGAAGAGGTCCGCGGCCAGCCGCATCATCGCCGGAAAGACGATGAGCACGAGCACGACGACGGCCAGAAGCACCCGAACCCCCTGTCGCGAGAAGGGGCCTTCGGCGCCGGGGACCAGGCGGAGTTGTGGCGATGATTCCATGGCAGGGTCGCTCGCGGAAGAGTCGTTCCCAGCAGCACGCGCCGGCATCGGCGCTTTCCCCTGTACGCAATCTGGCCCGCGGCACGTCCCGAGGTCAGGGGGGAGACACTTGGCGCGGCGCGCACCGTCAGGCTTTCTTGTCGCATGCCGCCGCCATCCGCGACGCGTTTTCAGTGGCCTGCCGTGCTCCGCGTGCTCCGCGTGCTCCCGCTGCTCCTCCTGATCCCCGGGACCGCATGGACGCAGGAGCCGGCGCGCGCTCGCGTGCGGGGGGTGGTCCTCCAGCGTGACGCGGTGTTCGACTCGGTCGAATCCAGGCACTGGCCCTGGCGTCTGGCGAACGCGCTCCACGTCGAAACGCGCCCCAACGTCATCCGGCGCGAGCTGCTGATCGACGTCGGTGATCGGTACGACAGCGCGCTGGTCGCCGAATCGGAGCGCAACCTGCGCGCCCTCGGGATCTTCCGCGACGTGCGCATCGAGCGGATCGACACCGACACAGGCATCGTGATGGTGGTGCGCACGGCCGACGCCTGGACCACGACCATAGGCGTCAGCGTGGCGACCAGTGGCTCGCAGTCCGTCATCGACCTGTCGCTGCAGGAAGGGAACCTGCTCGGGACGCGCACGGTCGCCCAGCTCGCGTACCGGAACGACCCTGACCGGAGCTCGATCGCGGCGGCGTTCGACACGCCCCGAGCCATCGCCGACCGGATCGGAATCGGCGCGTCGATCACCGACCGTTCCGACGGGAGCGGCGGCACCGGCTCGCTGCGATTGCCGTTCCTGAGCCTGTCCTCCCGGGCCGGCGGGAGCGTCACGGGATCGGTCTTCGAGGGACGCGTCCTGCAGTTTCGCGACGGCGTGGTCGCCGACTCGCTGTTCCGTGAGTTCGCCCTCGTCCGCGGTGATGGCGCGATCGCGCTCACCGCCGGGCCCCGCGGCTTCGTGCGACTGGGTTTCGTGGCGCAGATGATGCGCGACGACCTCATCCCCTTCGAGGACCGGAACGGCGTCGTTCCCCGGACGCGTCGGGCGGCGGCGGGTCCCTATCTCGCGGTGCGGCGCCCGCGGTACATCCGCGCGTACAACATCGAACGGCTCGAGCGGGTCGAGGACATCGACCTGGGCGCATTCGCCTCGCTGACGCTGCTCGCCGCGCCGGCCGCCTGGGGGTACGACCGCAACGGCATCGGTGGATCGTTAGGCGCGGGCATCGCGCTCCAGTTCCCCGGTGGCTTCTCGCGGTCGGCCATCCGCGCGTCGGCGTTGCAGACGCGCGAAGGCACCGACTCGGCGACGGTGGAGGGCGCCACTACGATCGTCGCGCAACGGGGCCAGCGGCACCTGATGGTCTTTCACGGTTCGGGCGGAGGACAGCGGAACGCCGTCCCCGGCCGCGAGTTCGACATCGGACTCGGAGCCGGCCTGCGCGCCTTCCCCGCCCACGCGTTCACTGGAAACCGCTACTTCGTGCTCGCCTCGGAATACCGGTACCTGTTTTTTCCGCGGCTCTTCGGCATCTTCGGCGTGGGAGCAGCCGTGTTCGCCGGGCACGCCGGCGCCTGGGACACGGGTACGCCGCAGCGCACGGGAACAGAGCTTGGCGTCGGGCTCCGGGTGGCGTCGATCCGTGAGGCGGGCACCATCTGGCGGCTCGACCTGTCCCGCCGGCTGGCCGGCTCCGGGTTCGCCGGCGGCTGGGTTGCCTCGTTAGGTCGCGGCTTCGTGTTCGGGGGCATCTGAGGTGACCCCCGCCTTTGCCGCGCTGCTGGCGTACCTGGCACTGCAACTCGGCATCGGCATCTGGATTTCTCGACGCATCCGCTCGGAGTCGGATTACCTGCTCGCGGGCCGCAACCTCGGCTACACGCTCGCCACGTTCTCGATCTTCGCCACCTGGTTCGGCGCGGAAACCCTGGTGGGATCGGCGGGGAACGCGTTCCGGAACGGCGTATCGCTCGGCAACGCCGAGCCGTTCGGCTATGGCCTGTGCCTGATCCTGGCCGGACTCGTCTTCGCCGGGCCACTCTGGCGGCGCCGCCTGACGACACTGGCTGACCTGTTCCGCCAGCGCTTCTCGGTCCGGGTGGAGCGGCTTGTCGCCGTCATCCTGATTCCCGGTTCCATCCTCTGGGCGGCGGCGCAGATCCGCGCCTTCGGCTACATCCTGTCGTCGAGCAGCACGATCTCCCCGGACCTGGCGATCGCCTGCGCCGCCGGGTTCACCATGCTCTACACGATGTTCGGCGGGCTCCTCGCGGACGCGACCAACGACGTGATCCAGAGCGTGGTGATCTCCGTCGGGCTGGTCGTGCTCCTGGGCGGCGTCCTGATCGAGCTGCAGCAGCAGGGCAGCCTGGCGACGGCGTTAGGCGGCGTCGGTCCGATATCGCTCCTCCCGGCGACCGGGGCGTCGGGGTGGGCCATGGCCGAGGAATGGGCGATCCCCATCTGTGGATCGGTGATCGCCGCGGAACTGGTGGGCCGGATCATCGCCACGCGCACGCCGGTGGTGGCGCGGCGGTCGTCCATCGCGGCTGGCATCCTCTACATCCTGATCGGGACCGTTCCGCTGCTCATCGGACTGCTCGGGCAGCGGATCGTGCCGTCGCTGGCGGAGGCGGAGCAGGTGATTCCCGCGGTTGCCCAGTTACTCCTCCCCACGTTCTTCTTCGCCATTCTCGCCGGCAGCATGGTCGCGGCCATTCTCTCGACCGTGGACAGCACCTTGCTCGTCGCGTCGGGGCTGCTGTCCCATAACATCCTCGTCCCCGGTTTCAGGATTACCAGCGAGAAGACGAAGGTGTTGATCGCCCGGGGCGGCGTGCTCCTGTTCGGCGTGATCGCGTACGTCCAGGCCGTCCAGGCGGAGGGCGTCTTCGAACTGGTTGAAAGCGCGTCGGCCTTTGGCAGTGCGGGGATCCTGGTGACCGCGGTCTTCGGCCTCTTCACGCCAATGGGTGGCCCCATGGCCGGGATGCTCACCCTGGCGCTCGGCCTGCTGGTGTACCTGGTTGCCACCTATGCCGGCTTCGCGTATCCGTACCTGCTGTCGCTGGGGGTGTCGGTCCTGACGTACGTGGTCGTGGCGGTGCTCGAGCGGACCGCGGAGAGGGTGCGTCATGCCTGAGTCCCATGCCTTCCTGACCAACCTCGCGCTCGTGCTGTGCGTGGCGGCGGTGACGAGCCTCGTCTTCCAGCGGCTGCACCAGCCCGTTGTGTTCGGCTACCTCGTGGCCGGCATGATCATCGGCCCGAACATTCCTGTGCCGCTCGTCGCCGACCAGCAAATGGTGCGGACACTGGCCGAACTGGGCGTGATCCTGCTGATGTTCTCGATCGGACTCGAGTTCAGCATGCGCAAGCTGTTGAAGGTGGGCGGCGCGTCGGCCATCGCCGCCATCAGCGAGACCAGCGTGATGATGGGACTCGGGTTCCTGACGGCGCGGCTGCTCGGGTTCACGGTGCTCGAGGGCATGTTCGTCGCCGCCATCGTGGCGATTTCCAGCACCACGATCATCGCGAAGGCGTTCGCGGAGCAGGGCATTCGCGGGCGTGTCGCGGATATCGTGCTCGGTGTCCTCATCGTCGAGGACCTGATCGCCGTCCTGCTCATCGCCATCCTGACCGCGGTCGGCAAGGGGGAGGGACTGTCGCCACGCGAGGTCGTTGCGACGACGCTTCGACTGGTACTGTTCCTCGCTGGCCTGGTGGGTATCGGTCTCCTCATCGTGCCGCGCCTCATCCGCGCCGCCGTCCGGTCCGAGCGCGCCGAGACGATCCTGGTCAGCAGCATGGGAATCTGCTTTGCGGCTTCGCTGCTGGCGCTCTCGATGGGCTACTCTGTTGCGTTAGGCGCGTTCATCGCCGGGGCGCTGGTCGCGGAATCCGGGCAGGAAAAGGTGGTCGAGCACCTGGTGCTGCCGGTTCGCGACCTGTTCGTGGCCATCTTCTTCGTGGCAGTCGGCATGCTGCTCGATCCGTCGGTGCTCGTTGAATACTGGTGGATGGTCGCCTCCCTGGTCCTGATCGTCATCGTCGGGAAGGTGCTGGCCGTGTCGAGCGGCGTCTTCCTTACCGGTGCGGGGTTGCGTCCCGCCGTGCAGGCGGGCATGAGCCTGGCGCAGATCGGCGAATTCTCGTTCATCATCGCGTCGATCGGTCTCGCCACCGGTTCCACACGCGAGTTTCTGTATCCGGTAGCGGTGGCCGTCAGCGCGGTGACGACGCTGACGACGCCGCTGCTCATCAGGTTGGCGCCTCGCGTGGCCCGAGTGGTTGACGCCCAGCTCCCCGGTCCCTTGCAGACGTTCGTCGCGCTGTACGGTTCGTGGATCGAGAGCTTCCGCGCTACCCCGG
>DAIUET010000067.1:0-2058 GCA_036845045.1 Gemmatimonadaceae bacterium
ATGACATCAGCTCCTGCAGGGCAGCATCCGGAGAAACCGCGAATGCCCTGACCGGCGCGAGCTGACCCAGGCGCCGAGCGAGTGCGTAGTGCGGGTTCCGTGACAGCGCGGTATCCAGCCGTTCCGCAAGCCCGCCGTGAATCCCGTCAGGCGTAATGAGCAGGTCATAGCCCGCCAGACCGTCCGATTCGCGAGGTCGCAGCGCCGCCCAGGCGGGCCGGTCGGCGCCCCACAGGTCGCGAAACACCTCCGCCACGAAGGGTTCGCTGAGCTTCTCGCCGCGCAGGTCGCTCGTGCGCCCCGCGCGTCCCAGGAAGCGGAGCGATGGTGTCGCGCGCAGGAACCCCGTGCACTCGACCATGTCGCCGAGCCGGTATCGCCACAGGCCGCCGCCATTCGTGACGATCACTTCGTAGCGACCCCCGCGCTCGAGTTCGTGCGCCCGGCGACAATCGCCCCGTTCGTCGAGGAACTCGAAGAAGTGGGACGTGACGGCCAACGGACGCTCGCCGCCTAACGGGACGGTGACCACGCATTCGGTGGCGAGCAGACCCTTGGCCTGGACCAGCACGTGTGGCAGTTTCGCGCCCAGCGCTCTCCATCCCGACTCCGCGGCCTGCTCTCCCCAGCAACTGACCACCTGGAGTTGCGGCCACCATGCCGGCCAGTCGTCGGGACCGATGCGTCGCAACTCTTCCGCCCGCGCCCGATCGGGAACAGCGCGCCATGGTGACCGCATCGATGGCGGGAGCGCCTCGATCCACGGGCAGTCGCCGCTCGCCACGGCCGACACGAGGTCAGCAAATGATGGTTTCGCCGCCGAAACCAGCAGCTCGAGAAAAGACGGGTGCCAGACGGAAATCAGTCGAAGGTCCCTGCACCGCAGGAGCGCGAGGAGGGTGAGCTTCCAGAACGATTCCGGATCGCCCGCGAACCGGACCTCATTGGGGACAGCCAGCGCCTTGCGCACCAGCCAGGCCCGGCTACCACCCAGGTACTCGGCATCGTCGGCGAATCCGGTTGGAACAGCGCCGGCCGGGCCGGACGCCTCATCGGAGAGCGGCGACACGGACCAGTACGCGGGACCGCCCACGATCCGCGGTCGCTGCCGCACAAGATCATGCATCCAGGGGAAGACCGCCGCGTTGAACGCCTCGGTCAGCGATGCGGAGAACGGTATGCGCTTCCGGCCGCCGGTCGATCCACTGGTGGGCGCAAGGTGGGAGACGTGGCCGCAGGCCAGCACATTGGGCGCGCCCCGTGCAATCCGCTCGATGTCGCTTTCGATGTCGCCGTAGTCCATCATCGGCACACGTTTCGCGTACGACGCGTAGTCACCGATCGACGCGAAGTCGTAACGCCGGCCGAACTCGCTCGACACGTTCCGGGCCAGTTGCGACTTGAGCCACGCCTGCTGGACTACCTTTGGATCGGACAGGGCGCGATCGAACTGTCTCGCGGCGCCCATACCGCTCGCGAGCCAGAGCGCGTTGGCGATCGCGGCGCTTCCATTCATCGCGCCGAGTTCCGCACCATGCGCCGGCCCGCCGCGGTAAGGTTCGCATCGCTCAGTTCGGCCAGGCAGACGAGCTCGTCCCCGTCGTTATGCCGTGGATTCCGCTCGAGAAAGAAGCGGACGTGCGGGTCATTCGCCTTGCCCTCGGGCATCTCGGCCAGGTGCGCACGAAGGCGCTGTGGCTTCGGGAAGCGCACCACACCGGCTCGTTCATCGAAGCAGCCGTCAAAATGCTGCCGCGCCAGGGCAATCATCATCCGCCGCGTGTCGTCATCCGGTTCGGCATCATGACGTGGCCAGAACTCGCGCCAGAACACCGGAAGAAATCGATAGGTTCGGAAGCCTGACGAGAGAAGCAGCCAGTACCACGGCTCGTCCGGCCGTGTCGCCTGGATGGCGCGAACGAGGGCGATCCAGCCACGGGCCAGTACCGGCGATCCCCATGCCTCCGGCGAGACGACCGTGTCACCGGAGTAGATCACGTTGATCGCTCGACCCTGGTACGACGTGGTATACGCCTCCAGGGTCGAGAACCCGACCAG
>DAIUET010000067.1:2158-11914 GCA_036845045.1 Gemmatimonadaceae bacterium
ACCAATCGCCAGAGGCGAGGCCAATCGTCCGGATCGTTCACCGTTGCGCCGAGCAGCGCGCCTTGGGCCAGCACACTACCCGGCGCGGGCAATGCGGGAAGACCGCGCAACGCCTGCAGGCTATTGACGAGCGGCCGGAAGGAACGCAGCGTGCCGGAGTAACCGTCGATCACCGTTTGCCGGAAGCCGCGCTGGTTCCAGACCGCGGCAGCAGCAGTGATCTCGCCGTCCCGCCTGACGACAGCAAAGTCGCTCGCGGTTATGCCGTGGTGGCCGAGTCCGTTCCATTGCGCGTCATCCCAGGTGAGCGTCAGGTGGGCGTCGCGCGCACCACGCTGGAGAAACTCGCGCAGCTCTGCGTCGAAAGCTGCCGCCTCCGTCTGCACGCCTGACGTGTGGCGTCCGATGGGAGCCACCAGCGTGACCAGTTCGCAAATGGGCAGGTACGTCGGCAATCCAAGACGCCCACCCTGCTCCAGCACGTGACGAGCGCGCTCGTTGCCGGCAGCGATGCTGGTGAAAAAGCACTCGATCGGCGAGTCCACGTAGTGGCGCAACAGCAACTGGTAGCCGTCGCGCAGCAGCCGCGCCGACTCCCGCGTGCCACTCGTTATGCGCAGGGCGCCGAGGTATCCGATGGTTGCAGGCGCACCGTTCCGGTGCAACTGCAGCACGCTGCAGCGCCCCATGCCCACCACGCGTCCTTTCCGGCGCGCCACGAGCGTGACGTCATCGGCCGCGGCCAGGCCGTCGCCGGCAAAAAAGTCGGGCTCCCGCGTCAACGCTACCCGCACGGCGCCCGGCATCACCGACGTCCGCAGGAGCGACCGCAATTCCCGCTCATCGGCCGGCTCGGCGATCGACACGCCATCCGTGGATCGCGCTACGCCGGAAGCAACGACCCCTGCCACGCCTGGTCTCCGAGCGGGTAATGATCGCGCAGGCTCACATCCTGCCGGTGCATCGAGTTGATCAGGTAGAAGTTGCGCCACATGAATCCGTCGCTGCGATTCACCGCGTCGAATCCGCGTCGCATGATGCTCGGCCAACCGTAGAACTGCCGCCGGGCCGTCAGGCACGCCCGCTGGAGGTCCTCGGGCGACATGCCGGCCGGGCGAAATGGAATCCGGTTGTAGCTGTACCGTTCGTCCAGCCACCAGGCATCGTACAGCAGCCGGCCATCCCGCTCGAGCCGTTCGTACAACGGCGTTCCGGGGAACGGCGTCAGGTGGTTGAATGCCGCGATGTAGAAACCATGACGCTGCGCGAAATCCACGGTCGGCCCGAAACTGTCGGCGGTGTCGCCATCGTACCCGAAGATGAACGTTCCGTAGACCCGGATCCGGTGCTTCCGCAGGTTCGCGAGCGCCACCTCGAACCCGCCCTTTGCCGAATTGAAGCGTTTGTTCATCGATTCGAGATTCGCCGGATTGAGGCTCTCGAAGCCGATCAACACTCCCTGGCACCCGCTGCGCACGAGCAGGTCCAGGAATTCCTCGTCATGCGCCGCGTTGATGCTCGACTGGCTCACCCAGCGGATTCCGAGGGGAATCAGCGCCCGGAAGAACTCCTTCGCCTGCCGGAGGTTCGACGTGATGTTGTCGTCGACGAAGAAGAACAGCTTTTTCGAGTCCTTGAGCGCACTCAGCTCGGCCAGGATCTGATCGACCGGCCGGCGCGTCTGTGAGGCCTCGAAGACCGTCTGCACCGCGCAGAACTCGCAGCTGAAGTGGCACCCCCGCCCCGCCTCCACGAGTCCGATCGGGAGATACCGCTTCCCGGTGAAGATCGAGCGGTCGGGCTTCAGGCCGTCGAGCGATGGCCGGCCCTCGGCCCGGTAGAACTTCTCGAGCCGCCCGTGCCGCGCGTCGTCGATGACGCGGGGCCAGAGTTTCTCCGCCTCGCCGACGACGACCGGCTCCGCATAACGTGCGACTTCGTCCGGGCAGAGGCTGGCGTGGAAGCCGCCCATGACCACGGGGACGTTGCGGCGCCGGTATTCGCTCGCGATCTGGTAGGCACGTCGCGCGGTATAGGTCTCGACGCTGATTGCGACCAGGTCGGTCTTCTCGTCGAACGGGATCAGCTCCATCCGGTCGTCGTAGAACCTCACCTCGATGTCGCGCGGCGTGAGCCCGGCCAGTGTCGCGGCCGGGAGCGGCTCCATCTGCCAGGTGCGGATGTACTTCTGCCCCGGCTTCCGCCCCACGCACGGGTGGATGATCGTGAGCCGCATCGCTCAGGAGGCGATGCTCGCCGTCGCCGACTCGTCAGGCACCGCCACATTGCGCGGCACCCGGCCGATGATCCAGTCGCAGTTGTAGAACCGCGACAGGTTGTTCGCGTAGAAGCGGTAGCCGAGGTTCGTGCCCAGCCGGACCGGCCAGGGCGCCGGTGAGGATCGGATGCGCTTCCAGATGGAGCTGTAGCTGTAGGCATGCTTCCACGCCGACTCGATGCCGTTCGTGAGCTCCTCGACCGACATGTGCCGCGGCTGGAAGACCACATGCTGGGCGTCATACAGCTCCCAGTTCTTCGTCAGGATCCTCCCCTCGGCGTCCAGCCGCTTGTAGAGGGGTGTGTTCGGGAACGGGGTGACGACCGCGAAGCGCGGCAGGTCGATCTTCGCCTGCACCGCAAACTCGGCGGTCCGCAGGAAGACGTCGGGGTGGTCGTCATCGAGTCCGAAGACGAAACACCCCTGCAGCGCGATGCCGTGGGCGTGCAGCCGCTCGACGATTGCCGCATAACGATCCGGCGAGTTGAATCCCTTGCGATTCCCCTTGAGGTTCGTCGTCGACAGGGACTCGAGCCCCATCAGGAGCCCGTTGCAGCCGCTCTGCTGCGCCAGCTCCAGCAGCTCCTCGTCATCGGCCAGGAGCACGGTGGAGAGTCCGTACCAGCGCAGCCTGAGCGGCGTCAATGCCTTGAACAGCTCGATGGCATAGGCGCGGTCGGCAATGATGTTGAGGTCGACGAAGATGAGCTTCTTCGCCCCATGCTGGCGGATGTCGGCCACGACCTCGTGCACCGGCTTCTGCAACGGGCGCCGTCCCCACGCGGTCGGGACCACACAGAACTCGCAGGCGTGAACGCAACCGCGTGTCGCCTCGAAGACGTTGTTCGTCAGGAAGTGCCGGCTGGGAAGCAGGTCGCGCCTGGGGAACGGACGGCCGGCGAGGCTGAGTCCGGCGGACTGCACATAACGAGGCGCGAGCGATCCGGCAGCGAAGTCATACAGGAGCTGCGGCCAGGTGTCTTCCGCGTATCCGACGACGACGGCGTCGGCGTGCGGTTGCGCGTCATCGGGAATCAGGGTCACGTGCGGTCCGCCGAGGACGACGGTGCAACCACGAGCCCGATAATGATCGGCGAGCTCGTACGCCCGCATTGCCGTGCCGGTGATGACGGTGATGCCGATGAGGTCCACGTCGAGGTCCAGTGGGACGTCGGCAATCCCCTCGTCGATGAGCTGGATCTCGTGGGGAAAGTCCTTCGGGATCAGCGACGCGAGCGTCGTGAGCGTCAGCGGCTGGTACCGGAGCGACTTCTTCCATATTCCGCTCCGATGCCGGTACAACGGCCCTTTGGGCGAGATCAGCGCCACGCGCCAGGGAGCGGGACTCATGACTGGAAGTAAACCACCGGTTTTCGGGACCCGCAATCGACGATTGGCGATTGACGATCGACGATTGGCGACTTGCCGTGTGAATCGGACACGTGTCGCGGTCAGTTTGCCACGAGTCGCCGGCTCGTCGATTCTGGAAATCGGATACGCCGGATCGGGACGGATCAAACTGATCATGCGCGACTGTGCAGAGCCTTGCGAAGATCAGAGGCGAAAGCGTATCGCACCACGGCAGCGCCTTCGCGTATGGCCGATCCGTTGCATTCGTCCCATCCGGTGAATCCGACTTCCTGACATCGACGAAGCTGGTGAACGAGACTTTCGCATCGGTAGACCAGCAACCCGCAACACGGCAAAAGGCGGCGCCTCGAACAGGCACCGCCTCTGCACTACACCCACTGACCGGCTACTTCAACGGCCGATTCAGTTCGGTGCGGTACAGGCTGGGATCGTTCCCGGTCTCCGGACCCGCCGTATAGACCTCCCACAGGTCCTCACTGGCGTCGTGGCCATTCTTCTTCAGCCACGCGTCGAATTCGCCCCAGGCGGACCCAAGTCCGTCGTAGCCTCCGCGATACGTCGTGCGGGCGACGGTGGCCGCGGGCAACTCACCGGGCTGCACACGGCCGGCGGGTGCGACCTCCGAAGACACGGGCACGCCGATCTCGAAATCGAAAACGGCGGGATCCATCCGGAAGTGGTGAGAAAACCACGGGCCGGCCGGCGTAATGCCCTGGGCCTTGAGCGTGGACATCAACTCGTTGAAGCCGGGTCTCATCTCCTCCTGGATCTTTTCGCGGGGGATGGTCAGGTGAATGACCGCTGCCTTCTGCGCTTTCGTCTGCAGAATGGTTGGATCGTCCAGCATTGTTGACTCCTCACGTTAGGTGGGCGGATGTGGGAGGTGGGATCTGGGAGGACCCTGATTCGCGCGGGTGTGAGGGAAGCCCACTGTCCCAATTGCTCCGGGTAATCAGGTTCCTCCCACATCCCACATCTCACCTCCAGTCCGTCAGACAAGTGACCCCAGGTACTCGTCGAGCCTCTCATAACCCGTCGTCATGCCTTCCTTCATTCCGGTCTGCAGCGCCGCGTCGCGCGCCTCCTTCGACGGATAGCGGATCGTCATCACCAGCGTCGTCTGACCGTCGACTTCGGTGAATTCCATGGTGTTCGTGGACACGGGCCACGGCTCACCCCACGACTCCGTGCTGACGATGCGCGACGGCGGGTCGATCTCCTTGTTCACGCCGGTGATTGTTATGCCGTTGCCGCCGGGCTTGCTCCAGGTGTAACGGAACTCGCCGCCGGGACGGAGATCGTTCTTGCACTCCGACATCGTCCAACCGTACGGCCCCATCCAGTGCGGCATGTGCTTGCAGCTGGTGTGCGCCTCGAACACGAGCGTGCGCGGCGCGGCGAAGTTACGGGTAACCACGACATCCGTGTCGGCTGGCGTCGTGAACGTGGTGACATGCCTATTTGTGGCGCGCATTTTTCCTCCTCTCCTTCGAGTTGAGTTGTGCGAGATAGAAGTCGAGTCGCTTGTAGCTCTCATCCCAGAACTGCCGGAAGTCACTGGCCCATTCCGCCACTTCCTTGAGGGGCGTCGCCTCGAGCCGGCAGGGACGCCACTGTGCATCGCGGCCGCGGGCGATGAGTCCCGCCCGCTCGAGCACCCGCAGGTGCTTCGAGATCGCCGGGCCGCTCATCGCGAACGGCTCGGACAGTTCCTTCACGGTCGCTTCCCCCTCCGCCAGCCTGGCCAGGATGGCTCGGCGGGTGGGGTCGGCGAGGGCGGAGAAGGTGACCGAAAGCTGGTCTGATTCCATCGTATCTAACCCACTGGTTAACTAACCTATGGGTTAAATACACTATCGCCTCGCCGCGGTCAAGGGGAAGTTGTTCCTCTGACCTCTGCCTTCTGATCTCTGACCTCGACCTCTGACTCAATGCGAGTAGCCGCGCTCTACGATATCCATGGCAACCTCCCCGCTCTCGAGGCGGTGCTCGATGAGGTCCGCCTGGCGCAGGTCGACGCCATCGTGGTCGGTGGTGACGTTCTCCCCGGCCCCCTGCCCCGCGAATGCCTGGACCTGCTCGCGGACACGGGCATCCACACCGAGTACGTATACGGGAACGGAGAGACCACGTCGCTCGAGGCGCGGCGCGGCGGCACACTGGAGTCCGTGCCGGCGTCGTTTCGCGAGGGAATCCGCTGGAGCGCGGCTCAACTGCCTGACGAGCAGGCCGACGCCATCGCTGCCTGGCCGCTGACCACGCGCCTGACGATCGACGGGCTCGGCGAGGTGCTCTTCTGCCATGCGACGCCCCGCAACGCGACCGAGATCTTCACCCGCCTGTCCCCCGAGGACAGAATCCGCACGATGTTTGCCGGCGCCAACGCCTCGCTGGCCATCTGCGGACATACGCACATGCAGTTCGACCGCACGGTCGGATCGCTGCGGATCGTGAATGCCGGCAGCGTGGGCATGCCCTTCGCGGAGCCGGGCGCCTACTGGGTCCTGCTGGGTCCCGGCGTAGAGCTCCGGCGAACGGCGTATGACCGGGAAATCGCCGCCACGCGGATCCGCCTGACGAGTTATCCCGGCGCCGGAGATTTCGCGGCGCGCTCGATCCTGAAACCGCCGTCGGAAGAGGAGATGCTGGCGCTCTACGCGCAGGCCGACGGCAGGGCCTGACTTCAGGACGCGATCACGTTCCGCCGGCGGCCCACGAAGAGCCATGGCAGCCAGAGCAGCGTCATGGCGGCAGACGCGAGCAGCACCATGAACACGACGCGCAGCGGCCACGGTCCCAGGACATCGAGGAGGGTCGGACGCGACGGCATGCCGCGGCCGAGGTAGCCGTAGTTGAGCCCGAAGACGGCGTCGATCGTGAACACGATTGCGACGTAGAGCAGCCCGATCATGAGCGCGAACCGCAGGTCGCGCCATTGCGGGCGGAATCCATGCACGACGACGACGTACACGCCGGCACCCACCACGAAGAGGTGGTACAGCCAGAACGCCCAGAATGCGACCGTTCCCGGGCCGCCGGCCAGGTCCGGCGTGACGACCGCCTGCGTGCCTAACGCGAGGCCGAAGAAATAGGCCAGCGCCTGGAGTCCGCGGCGCGGCCGGAGGAACACGAGACCCGCGACCGCCGCCGTCACGTCGGACATCTGGAGCGGCAGCGCGTGGCTGGCACTGAACCCCCTGGTCGCGATGTCGTAGCCCTGGTAGCCGAACCAGAGCGCCCACACGCCCAGGGCGAGGGAACGCTCGTACGCCGTTCCGCCGGGAGTGCCTCGCAGCCGCAAGCCAATCCAGCACATGCCGGCGACCGCGAGCACGAAACCGATGACGGTGATGAGATGCTGGGCGCCGGGCGACGAGAGCACGCTCACGGCTCCTGTCGGTGGATTCCGCGCGGCCCCCGGCCCGGTGCGCGCAACGCTACCGCTCAGCGCTCTGGCGTACGCTCAGCTCGTGCGTGATCGGCAACGGCCACGCGGCATCGCCTGACGGCATCGTGTCCAGTCGGTCGGCAACGACCTCGGTCCATTCCACGACACTCGACGGCCGTTGCGCCGGGTCGCGCGCCAGGGCCGCCCGGAACAGCGCGTCCAGATCGGCTGGAGCACTGGCCAGGAATGTGGAAACGTCCGGTGGCGTTTCGTTGAGGATCGCAGCCAGCGTTGCCGCCATCGACGGCCGCTGCCTGATCAGGCGCCTGCCAACGAGTGCCTCGAACGCCACGGCGGCCAGCGAATACAGGTCCGACCGCTCGTCCCCCGCCGCGCCCGCGATCTGCTCCGGCGCCATGTAGGCCGGCGTACCATGGAGCGCGTTGGAGCGCGTGGTATCGGCGCCGCCACCCGCCACCCGCGCCACCCCGAAGTCGAGCAGCCGGGCGTGAAAGCCGTCGGTATGGCGGGTCAGGAAGACATTCTGTGGCTTGATGTCGCGGTGGACCACGCCGGTCCGATGCGCCGCGGACAGCGCAGCGCCGACCTGCCGGAGGAGATCGGCCACCTGGCGCGGCGATCCGCGTCCGTGCCGCGCGATCTCCTCGGACAGGGCGCGGCCGGTCAGGTACTCCATGACAATGAACGAAGAGCCGTCATCCAGCTCGCCAAGGTCGAACACGTCCACCACGCCCGGGTGGCCGATGCGCGCCACGGCGCGCGCCTCATGGGCAAGCTGCGCCCTGGCGTCGGCGTCGAGCGGCGCATCGCCTAACAGGACCTTGATTGCCACGTCACGCTGCAGTCGCTGGTCGCACGCAAGGAAGACCTGTCCCATGCCGCCCTGACCCAGCAATCGTGTGAGCTGGTAACGATCCTGCACGCGATAGGGAAGCAGCCGCTGGACGAGCCGCGTGCCGTCGACCTCGCAACGCTCGACCGAATCGTCGTAGCAGCGGCCGCACGTCTGGCAGAGCCACAGCGCACCCACGCCCCGTTCGCGCATCCGTTGCCGCGCACTCTCGCGACGGGCCTCCTCCAGCGCCAACTCGTGGCGCTTCTCGAGGATCTCGAGCGCGCCACCGAGGTATCGCGCGAATCCCGCGACCAGCCGCCGCTCCGGCGGACTCCAGCTCGACGGCTGCGAGATCACGATCGCGCCGAATGTCTCGCCGGAGAGACCCGTCAGGGGAACCAGAACGTTCCCGGTCGGATCCTTTGCCATCTCGCCGGCGCCGTTCACGTCGTCGAGCGCCGGCGCCGGCAGCTCTCCACCGGTCAGCGGAACGAATTCTCCCTTTGCCGAACGCCAGATGCGCACCTCGACCGCTTCCACCGTGCGCCTGATCTCGCTCGCCACCTGTTCGGCCCAGCGCGGCAGGTTCTCGATGGAATCGGGCGCCCGCTGTTCCAGCTCCGACACACGTCGCTCGGCCTCATGCAGACTATCCAGTGAGGCCTGCAGTTCCCTGCGTCGCTGCTCCAGCAACGCGCGCTGCCGGAAGTCGCGCCGGTACCCTGCTTCGAGGGTGTAGCTGGCGATCATGCCGATCAGATTGGCCGACGCAATGAACAGGATGTTGTTGACGAGCTGCGTGGTGCTCAGGCGATCGAGCTGCAGTTCGACCACGACATAGAGCAGCGAGAGGAACACCGTGGCCGCCGTGGCGAACGCAAACGGCAGGCGCGACACCGAGTGCGCCCAGAGGATCGCCAGCAGCAGGCCGACCACCTGCGACGCGGCGAAGTCCCCGAAGCTCAATGTGCCGAGATAGACCAGAGCCGAACCGCCGAAGACGACCGCGAAGAGCTGCGACCTGAGAAACCACCGCTCGAAGCTCTTCGAATACGTCAGCGCCAGCAGCGCGCCGAGTACCGGCGTGACGAGCGCGAGGCGGACGATCCAGAGTTGGGTGTAGTCCCCGGGCGCGACGAACGGGTCGAGCGCCGAGAAGAGAATGAACAGGCCGATCGCGAGACCGATCGCGGCGCGCACGGGCCGGAGGGAACGCTGGAAATAGTCGTGCCGGTACGCGCGCTCGAACTCGGCATCGGGAAATTCCCCGATGCCGCGACGAAGCCTGGCGGCCGCCACGATCTCCTCAGTGAAGCCCATTCAACGACCGTTCCATGGTGTCCGCGGTGCAGTACTCACGACTTCGACCTTCGTGTCAGCGCTGAACCCTGAACTCGGAAGTCGAACCCAACTGCGGGTGTTTTCCAGCAGCGTGCTCGGCCTGGAGCTTCAGGTAGGATGCAACCGTCCCGCGGATGCGTTCCCGTTCAACCGTCGTCGTTTCGCGAACGATGCGCCCGGGGACGCCCATCACCATGGAATTCGGCGGGATCTGCATTCCCTCCTTGCACACCGCCCCGGCGGCGATGATGGACCCGGTCCCGACGCGCACGCCGTTGAGCAGGATCGCGCCCATGCCGACGAGCGAATCGGGTTCGACGATCGCGCCGTGGATGATGGCGCGATGGCCCACGCCCACGCGGTCGCCGATGATCGTGGGGAAGCCCGCGTCGGCGTGGACAATGGTGCCGTCCTGGATGTTCGAGTCTTCGCCGATTTCGATCCGTTCGGTGTCACCCCGGATGACGACATAGGGCCAGATCGATGCCCGGGGCTTCAGTATGACGTCGCCGCAGATGAAGG
>DAIUET010000068.1:0-11840 GCA_036845045.1 Gemmatimonadaceae bacterium
TGAAGTTCTACCTGATGATCGATCGGGGTCGTGCGCCGAGATACCTGGGACACAACCCGCTGCAGCAACTCAGCTACACGGGCGTCTACCTGCTCGGCGCCATCATGGTGATTACCGGCTTTGCCATGTACGGCCAGTCCAATCCGGGCGGTTTCATCTACACGCTGTTCAACTGGGTGAACCCGCTGATGGGTGGGGCGCCGATCGTGCGCTTCGTGCACCACGCACTGACCTGGGCATTCCTGATCTTCATCCCCATCCACATCTACCTCGCCCTCCGGTCCGACGCGCTCGAACGGACGGGCACGATCTCCTCCATCATCAGCGGCGGCCGGTTCGTCAGCTCGCACGAGGAGTACATCGATGCCGAACGCTGACAGCACACGGACCGTGGTGCTGGGCCTCGGTAACATGCTGATGGCCGATGACGGCGTGGGGCTGGCGGCGCTGGCCCGGCTGCAGGACGACTGGTTCGTGCCACACGAAGTGACGCTGATCGATGGCGGCACCTGGGGGATGAACCTGCTGCACATCGTCGAAGCCGCCGATCACCTGCTCATTCTCGATGCCATCGACACTGGTGTCGCGGCCGGTACGCTGGTCCAGCTCGAGGGGAGCGCCATCCCGCGGTTCCTGGCGCAGAAGCTCTCACCGCACCAGATCGACCTGCGCGAGGTGCTGGCGCTGGCCGAGCTGCGCGACAACCTCCCGGCCAACCTCGTGGCGTTAGGCATCCAGCCAGAGCGCATCGAGCTCTCCACGGAACTGTCGCCGGCGGTCGAGGATCAGCTCGACGCCCTGGTCGACATGGCCGTCGCGACGTTGGGCCGGTGGGGCTTCACCTGCCGGCATGGCGCCAAACGCCTCATCCCCGCCTGACGATGCACGAGATGAGCGTCGCCCTCGAGGTCTGCCGCATGGTGGAAGAGCGACTCGGCCGAGATGCGCCGCGCCTCCGCCGGGTGGGCCTCGTCGTCGGCGACGACTCGGGCCTCGAGCCGGCGAACCTCTCCTTCTGTCTCGACGCGCTCCTCGGCCAGCCGCCGTTCGGCGCCGCCACGGCGCTCGTCGTTCCCTGCTCCGGTGATGTACTTCGCCTGGACTACTACGAGGTGGACGATGGCAATCCGAACGATTGAAGTCCGCGAGCGGGTGATGGCGAAGAACGACGAGCTGGCCGCTGAAGTGCGTCGCCGCCTGCTGGATCGTGGTGTCAGCGCCTTCAACCTGGTGTCCTCGCCCGGATCCGGGAAAACGATGCTGCTCGAGCGCACGCTCACGGTACTGGGCGAGGAGCTGGGGATTGCGGTGGTGACCGGCGACGTCCAGACACAGAATGACGCCGAGCGGCTGGCGCGGCACACAACGCGGCTGGTGCAGGCTGTGGTGACGGGTGGCGCGTGCCACCTCGACGCGCGGCAGATGATGGACGCGCTCGAGGCCATCGACCTCGATGCGACGCGGCTCCTGTTCATCGAGAACGTCGGCAACCTGGTGTGCCCCGCGAGCTGGGACCTGGGTGAGCAGGCCAAGATCGTGGTCTTCTCCGTCACCGAGGGAGAAGACAAGCCGCTCAAGTATCCGAAGATGTTCCGCGAGGCGCGCTACGCGGTCCTGAACAAGATCGACCTGCTCCCGTACGTCCCCTTCGACGTGGAACGGGCGATTGACAACGCGCTGCAGGTCAATCCGGGCCTCGAGTTCTTCCAGACGTCGGCGCTGACCGGCCGCGGACTCGACGAGTGGTTCGGATTCCTCCGCCGCCACGTACCGGTCCTGACGGGAGCCTGACGAGCCGTGATTAGTGGAATCGCTGACAGGGGCCCTGCCATACCCGTCACCGCCGCACGACGCGTGCTGATCTCGGGGCTGGTGCAGGGCGTCGGGTTCCGCCCGTTCGTCCATCGCGTCGCCATGCGCCATCACCTCGCCGGATGGGTGCGGAACGGCAGCGGGGCAGTGGTCATCCACGTGGAAGGCGAGGCGGCGGTCATCGAGCGCTTCGTCCAGGACGTTCGCCTCGATGCGCCCGTGCTCACACGGATCGAGACGCTGGCAGTGGAGCCGGTCGCGCCGGAGGGACTGTCCGGCTTCGAGGTGCGGGCCAGCTCGACCACCGACGAGGGTCGGCTTCCGGTCTCCCCCGACGTCGCACTGTGCGAGCAGTGCGCGCGCGAGCTGGCCGACCCGCGCAACCGCCGGTTCCGCTACCCGTTCATCACGTGTACCGACTGCGGTCCGCGGTTCACGGTCATCGAGTCGATGCCGTACGATCGCGAGCGCACGACGATGCGCGCGTTCACGCAGTGTGCCGCGTGCCGCGACGAGTACGAGTCACCCGGCAATCGCCGGTACCACTCGGAGACCAACAGCTGCGCCGAGTGCGGACCGAGACTCTGGTTCGAGGTCGCCGGCGCTCCGGTTTCGATCGCGGATGGCGAGGATGCCATCAGCCGGACGGCGAGCCTGCTGCGCAGCGGTGGCATCGTGGCGATCCGCGGATTGGGCGGCTTCCACCTTGCGGTCGACGCCACCAGCGAGCTCGCGGTGGCACGGCTCCGCCAGCGCAAGCATCGGAAGGCGAAGCCGCTGGCCGTGATGGTGGCCTCGATGGTCGACGCCCGGCGTCTTGTCGAGCTGAATACCCGTGAGGCGCAACTCCTCGCTTCCGCGGCAAGTCCGATCGTCACGTGCCGCCGCCGGCTGACCGACGCCGTGACGCGGGGATCACTGGCGCATAACGTCGCGCCGGGACTGGCCCACCTCGGCATCATGCTCGCGTACACGCCGCTTCACCGGTTGCTGCTCGAGGCGGTGGGTGTGCCGCTCGTCATGACCAGTGGCAACCGGGGCGAGGAACCGATCGCCACCAGTGTCGATGAGGCGAGGGAACGCCTCCGCGGCATCGCCGACGCGTTCCTCTTCCACGACCGCGAGATCGTCGCCCGCTATGACGATTCGGTGGTGCGCATGGTCGACGACGCGCCGGTGTTCCTGCGCCGGGCGAGAGGCTACGCACCGTTGCCCCTCACCCTGCCCGTCGAGACGCCACGGTCGCTGCTGGCCGTGGGGCCACACCTCAAGAACACGTTCGCGCTGATGACCGGCGGTCGCGCGTACGTGAGCCAGCATATCGGCGACCTGGAGAACGTCGAGACCCTGGAGCACTTCCGGGCGGCGCGCGAGCGGTTCGAGACCCTGTTCCGCATCACCCCCGAAGTGGTCGCGTGCGACCGGCATCCGGGCTACCTCTCGACGCGCCTCGCCGCCGAGTCGGGGCTGGAGATCGTTCCCGTGCAGCACCACCACGCCCACGTGGCGGCGGTGATGGCCGAGCACGGACAGACGGAGCCGGTCATCGGCGTGACGTACGATGGAACCGGCTATGGCGACGACGGGCACGTGTGGGGCGGGGAGATCCTGTATGCTGACCTCGCCGGGTACCGCCGGCTCTCGCACCTGCGCTACGCCCCGCTCCCCGGCGGCGACCTGGCGGCCCGGACCCCCTGGCGCGCCGCGTTAGGCTGGCTGTCGCTCGACCAGGCGACCGCACCGGGGTTCGGGCTCCCGAGGGACGCGGTCGACCCGCGCGAACGGGCGATCGCCGACCGGCAGCTGGCCCGGGGGATCAACACGCCGCTGACGTCGAGCATGGGCCGGCTGTTCGACGCCGCCGCGTCGATCATCGGCTTGCGCCAGACGGCACAGTACGAGGGCCAGGCCGCGATGGAGCTGGAGGCACTGGCGTCCAGCCGGCGTGGCCAGGCGTTGCCGTACTGCCTGACGAGAAGCCCGGACGGCTGGGAGCTGGACCCCTTGCCACTGCTTGCGGTTCTGGCCGCCCAGGCGCGCTGTGGGTTCGACCGGGCCGTGCTGGCCGCGTCATTCCACGAGACGATCGTGGCGGCAACAGTGGACCTGGTGGTCCGCGCCAGCCGCGCCACCGGGTGTCACACAATCGCGCTGGGCGGCGGGTGCTTCCAGAATGCGAGGCTCCTCTCCTCGCTGCGCAACGCGCTCCAGCGCGACGGCTTCACCGTCCTCGCGCCGCGTCACCTGAGTCCTAACGACGGCTGCGTGAGCGTCGGGCAGGCGGCCGTGGCGGCCGCCCTGCTGTCCGGCATGACCAGCGCCGCGTCGCCGTTCACGGCGAGCGGGTCCACCAGCGGAGGATCGTAGCGATGTGCCTTGGGATTCCCGGCCGGATCATCGAGCGGCGCGACGATCGCGGCCTGCCGATGGGCATCGTCGATTTCGGCGGCGTCAGGCGCTCCTGCTGCCTGGCGTACGTGGCCGACGAGGTGGCGGAGGGTGACTACGTCATTGTGCACGTGGGGTTCGCGATCTCGAAAGTGCAGGAGGACGAGGCCCGGCGCACCTACGAGTCGCTGCGCGAGATGAGCCAGCTGGACGAGCTGGACTGGATGCGCGAGACTGCCGACCTGGCCCTGGCGGGCCTGCAGCCCACCGAAACCGGATCACCAGCCCCGGGAGGTGCCGCGTGAAATACCTCGACGAATATCGCGACGCCGCGATCGTGAAGGCGCTGGCCGAGCGCGTACGGAAGACCGCGACGCGCCGCTGGGTGCTGATGGAAGTCTGCGGCGGACAGACCCACACCATCGTGAAGCAGGGGTTGGACGAGCTGGTCGACGGCGCGGTGGAGATGATCCACGGCCCGGGATGTCCGGTATGCGTCACGCCCCTCGAGCAGATCGACAAGGCGCTGGCGCTGGCGGCGCGACCCGATGTGATCTTCACGTCGTTCGGCGACATGCTGCGCGTGCCGGGCAGCGACTGTGACCTGCAGCAGGTGCGCGCCCGCGGTGGCACCGTGCGCGTGGTCTACTCGCCGCTCGATGCCCTGCAACTGGCCATCAGGACGCCTGACAAGCAGGTCGTGTTCTTTGCCGTCGGGTTCGAGACCACCGCGCCCGCCAACGCGATGGCGGTGTGGCGCGCGCGGCAACTCGGCGTCACCAACTTCAGCGTGCTCGTCTCGCACGTGACGGTCCCGCCGGCGATGACGGCGCTGCTCTCGGCGCCCGATAACCGCGTGCAGGGATTCCTCGCCGCGGGGCATGTGTGCACGGTCATGGGCTGGACAGAATACGAGCCGATCGCACGGCAATACCGCGTCCCGATCGTCGTCACCGGTTTCGAGACGGTCGACATCATGGAAGGGATGCTGATGGCCGTGCAGCAGCTCGAGGCAGGACGCTTCGAGGTGGAGAACCAGTACGTGCGCTCGGTGACCCGCGACGGGACGGTCCCGGCAAGAAGCCTGGTGGCGCAGGTCTTCGAGCTGGTGGACCGGAAGTGGCGCGGCATCGGCGAGATTCCGCGGTCCGGTCTGGGGCTCCGTCCCGAGTTCGCCGACTTCGATGCGGAGCTGCGCTTCGGACTCGGCGACCTGTCGGTGGACGAGCCGGCGGAATGCCGGGCCGGCGACGTGCTGCGGGGCAAGCTCAAGCCGTTCGAGTGCCCGGCGTTCGGCACGCTGTGCACGCCGGAGCGCCCGTTAGGCGCGCCGATGGTGTCGTCCGAGGGCGCCTGCGCCGCGTACTTCAATTACGGGAGGCTGCGGCGGGCCGGCGCCAACGCTGGTGCAGCAGCCGCCGTGGAGGTGGCCTCATGACCGCAATCCTCGACGCGACGTCAGTCGCGTGCCCGGTGCCGATCACGACGACCGACCGGGTCCAGCTCGGCCACGGATCGGGTGGCAAGATGAGCGCCGCGCTGCTGCGCGACCGTTTCCTGCCGCTGATGGACAATCCCGTCCTGCGTCAGCTCGGTGACGCTGCCGTGATCCCGGTGCATGGTGGAGAGATCGCCATGTCCACCGACACGTTCGTGGTGAGCCCGCTGGAGTTTCCGGGGGGCAACATCGGCTCGCTCGCGGTGCACGGCACACTGAACGACCTCGCCATGATGGGAGCGCGGCCGAGGTTCCTCTCGAGTGGATTCGTCCTGGAGGAAGGGCTGCCCTTCGACGTCCTGGATCGCGCCATACGGGCGATGGCCGACGCCGCCCTCAGGAATGGTGTCACGCTGGTAACCGGTGACACGAAGGTCGTGGAGCGCGGCCGCGCCGACGGGCTGTATGTGAACACCACCGGCATCGGTGTGCTCGACGACCGGTTCCGTCCGCGGCCCGACGCCGTGCGGCCGGGCGACGTACTGATACTCAGCGGACCGATCGCGAGGCACGGCATGGCGATCATGTCGGCACGCGAGGGGCTCGAGTTCGAGTCCCAGATCGAGAGCGACAGCGCCAGCCTGGTCCCCCTGGTCGAACTGCTGCGCGCGGAAGTCGGCGACGCCGTTCACGCATTGCGCGACCCGACACGCGGCGGCGTGGCCAGTGCGCTGAACGAACTGGCGGCGGCCTCGCGAGTCGGTGTCCTCCTCGAGGAAGGCTCGGTCATCGTTCCTCCGGCCGTGGCGGCGGCGTGTGAGATGCTGGGCCTCGACCCGCTGTATGTCGCCAACGAGGGAGTGCTCGTGGCGTTCGTGGATGCACCTGCCGCATCGAAGGCGCTGAACGCGCTGCGTTCACATCCGCTGGGCGAGCAGGCGACCATCGCCGGACGGGCCGTGACCGACAACCCCGGCCTCGTGGTCCTCCACACCCGGATCGGCTCGCACCGGGTGGTGGACATGCTGCCGGGCGACCAGTTGCCGCGCATCTGCTGATGGCGGCCTTCTCACTCGTCCTGCTGGGCGCCCTGTTAGGCGTCAGGCACGCCGTCGATCCCGATCATGTCGTCGCCATCGGTACGATCGCGACGCGCAGCGTGTCGTTGCGCCGTTCCGCGATGGTCGGCGCACTGTGGGGCCTGGGGCACACTGTCACCGTGATGGCCGTCGGCGGCACGCTCGTGCTGTTGCGGGCGACGATCGCGCCGCGACTGGCGCTCGGCATGGAG
The DNA here is from genome assembly GCA_036845045.1 of Gemmatimonadaceae bacterium. Classification (GTDB taxonomy): domain Bacteria; phylum Gemmatimonadota; class Gemmatimonadetes; order Gemmatimonadales; family Gemmatimonadaceae; genus JABWBJ01. The sequence goes on from DAIUET010000068.1 coordinate 6,930, forward strand.
TTCTCGGTCGCGATCATGCTGATCGTTCTGGGCCTCGTCAACCTGCGGGCCGCGCGCGAGTCAGAGCCGCAGTCGTCGTCACCCAGGCGTCCGCTGCTGGTTGGAATGGTGCACGGCATGGCGGGTTCAGCCTCGATTGCGCTGCTGGTGCTGACGACGATCCCGGGTCCGGCGGCCGGGTTGATGTACCTGTTGTGCTTCGGCGTGGGAACAGTGGCCGGGATGCTGGCGGTGACCTCGATGATCGTGTTCCCCTGCAGCATGCTTCTGGCGCGGAGCGGCCTGTCGCGCCGCTGGCTGGTGGCAACGTCCGGACTGGCAAGCGTCGCGTTCGGCGTGATGCTGGCGTACTCACTCGGCGGAGCCGTGGCGCTGGCGGCGCCGTAATCCGGACGAAGACCAATTCCCCGCGGCGGATCATGCCAGGGCCAGCCGCCGACTTGGCGTTTGTGCCTGGCGGATCGTCCCCTCCGGTCGGCGTGAGGGAGCCAGCCTGAGGATGTGACGCTGAGGTGACGGTCGGGCGGCAGCGTGCCATGCCGTGCCCTCATCGTGCCGGCCCCCCGTCCACTTCATCCCGCATCACTGATCGTGGCACTCCTGCCCGACCGGGCCAGGGCCGACCGGTTGCGCGTGGCGTTCGGCACGGATTGCCGCTTTGTCGATGCGCAACCGGCGCTGGTGGCCGCAAGCCGCCTGACGAATGCCGGTCTCGTGATCCTGTCACCCCGCGATCGCGCCGGGGCTCCGGTGACAACCTCGGTTGCCGCGATCCGTGCCAGCCGAAGGTCGCCGCCGGTCTACGTGTATGGCGACCGAAGCGTCGAGTGCCTGCGGGAGCTTCTGGCGCTCGGACGCGCCGGAGCGCAAGGGCTCATCGTCGCCGGTGTCGACGATGATGTGGCCAGCCTGCGCCGGTTGCGCGACCGTGGGACACTGGCCCGCGCCGTGGAGGCGGTCACGGTGGTCGTCCATCAGGTTGTCTCACCGCGGCACCTGCCGCTGTTGCTCGTCTGTCTGGAGCAGATCACCGAGCCGCCTACGGCCGACGGATACGCGCGCCAGCTCAAGGTCAGCCGCCGGACGCTGACGTCGTGGGCGGGAACGGCAGGCGCGCGGGGGATCCGGTCGCTCACCTCGCAGTGCCGCGTCCTGGTGGCGGTGGCGATGCTGCGTGATGGGGACCGGTCCATCGAGCAGGTCGCTCATGAGCTGCACTTCTCCTCGTCGGCGCACTTGCACAACACCATCCTGCGCTATACCGGCCTCCGGCCGCGCCAGGCAGCAGCGGTGGATGCGTCGGACTGGTGCAGGCGCTTCTTCGCCGCGCGTGCCAGTCCGCCGGGAGTTCGTGCTGGCGCCGTTCGGACCGCGAAACTGCCTCCCGCGGAAATGGCGCTGCGCGGCGCGGAATGGTCGCGCATACCTAACGACCACAACTTGCCCCACGACAGGAGGATCATCAGGTGAGACGCGTACTGACGCTGGCCGACATCACGTTCCTTACCGCCCTGTGGGTCGCCCCACCTGTTTCCGTGGCATCCGACATCGAGGCGCAGGCGGGCACATCATGCCGCGTGACCGCCGATTCTGCGCGCCGGCTCGAGCTTCCGGACGGACGGCCAGTCTCCATCGACGTGCGCGGCATCGCCGTCAGTGGCGGCGTCGTGATGGCCGTTGGAGAGCATGCCTACGTCTTTCCCCGTCCATCGGGGCCGCGCCTGTCACCAGAGCGTCGCGATTTCATCGGCGTGACGCTCGACCGGCGGGGCAGACTGGCGCTGGTACACAGTCCACTCCCCGAGGGCGAAATTTTGCATCCGAGAGTGGCACCGGGGCCTGACGGCTCGTTCCACGTGTTGTTTGCGACTGCCGGCGACAGCACCACGCGGTTGACGGCACCCGACACGGCCTCGGTGTGGTATGCCCGCTTCGCGAACGGAGCGTGGCTCCGGCCGGAACGCGTGATGGGGGTTCGCGACGCGGAACTGGATCCGGAATTCACGTCAGCCCTGCTCGAGAACAACGGAGCGTTGACGTTCCTGATGCCTCTCCGGGATCATCGGTACTCCGCGGGTGGCGCGGTCCTGCTGCTGCGACGCCGTCACGGTGCCTGGAGCAGTGACACGTTGCGCACACCAGGCCGGCTCACCGCTGTTCGCGCCGTGCACACCGGCGATGGAGAGGAGCTTCTCGGTCTGCTTACACAGAGGACCGAAAGTGGTCCACGCGGCGAGGATGTGCTGCTGGTCCGGTTCGATTCGGCCTGGAGCGTTCCGCGTCGGATTGGAGGCGACGCCGAACACACGATCGCGGACCGCGCGCTGGTGAGACTCGGCGACGAGTTCGCCGCTGCATGGAGTCGCTGGAAGCCCCTGCAGGATGAGACAAGTGTCGTCGAGTGGGTGCGTCTGCGCGGCGATGGACGCGTGACGAACGTGACGAGCGTCGGCTCCGGCAGCGCCACGTATCCGTTCGAGATGACCGGAGTCGATGATCGCTATCCGCTGTGGCTCTTCCGGGGAGAGCCCTATGGATCGGCGGCACGGCTGGCACTGGGAACCGATTCGGTCGCCGTGTCGCTCGGTCAGATCGACATGCCGCTCGAGAACCCGAGGCCAAAGGCCGTCGCGCTCGCGGCCACACGATTTCTCGTGTTCAGCATGAAACAGGGTCGCCGTGACGGCGAGCCGATGGTCGCCTCGTACACGACGACGCTGGAGATCCGCTGCCCGAGGTCGGCGCGGCGGTAGTTGCAGTTCACACCCCGGAGGAAAAATGCCCGATCGGTTTCTCAGGATGGCAGGAACGTTCGCGACAAGCGCCTTGCTCGCTTGTGGTGACGCAGCCGTGGACGAGGTCACGGCGCCAACACTTGCCGCGAAGCCGGCGACTCCAGTCGCCGCTCAATACCCGTACACCTGGGAGCTCGAGGGCACATCGAGCGTGATCGGGATCCAGATGTATCCCAGACCGCGGTGGGAGAACAACTACACGGTGTTCGCCGTCGATGTGAGGGTGATGTTTCAGTGGGCGAATGACGTGTCGGCGCAGGTCAAGGCGACAATCCTGAACCAGAGCGGAAGCGTCATCAACTACGGCGAAGCGGCCATGCACTACACGCGCCTGGGTCTGCCGGTCGCGTCGGGAGACACCACGTTCAGTGTGCGGGTGCCGACCAGCATCACGTGCGGGTTGCTCGGCAAGACCACATACAGCGGAAAGGCGAGCACGATCGCGCTCGATGTGCGGTTGATCCAGCTGACGCTCTGGAGCCAGAGCGCCGGGCCGACGACCGCTCCCGACAATCTGCAGCCCGCCTGTCCGCCGCCCCCGCCACCGACCGACGAATGCGAGAACGATGCCGTCTACCGCCTGACCAGCGCGACCGCCGCCGTGGCCTCCTACGAGGAAGGTTGTGAGGACGAGGCGCCGACGGCTCCGAGCGGAGGGGGAACCGTCACGATCTGCTATACCGTGTGGCGCGAGTACTGGATCCTCGACCTTCGCAGCTACACCTACACACTGTCGGGTGAGTGGCCCATCGGAACGTTCTGCATCACCGCTGCTCTCTGACACCACCACAGCCAACCTAACGCCAAGGAGCTGACACATGCTGGCAGCCTTTCGAAACCCTGGAGTCGTCCTGGTCTTTGCGGCCCTTGCCCCCCTTCACGCCCAGCCATCCCGGGCGCTGGGCGAAGCGACTGTCACCCTGGTCGCCGGAACCACGCCGCTGCGTGGTGGGAGCGTGGAGGTCGTGCGACGCGCCAGCCGGTCCCCGCAGAACGTCGTCATCGTGGACCGGAAGGCGACGGCCGAGGACCTCGCCGGCGCAATCGTCATGATCAACGAACTGCGCATCGCGCATGGCGACAGTCTGACGATGGATTTCCGTGCCCGCGCCGTTTCCGTGCAACCCGGCCCCGGATGGCAGAACAGTCCGTACCGCGGCTGGATCACCGCGCAGCTGGCCCGCCTTCGCAGCGCTCCAGAGAAGCCGGTCCCCGGTCTCGGCGTTGTTCGCGCCATCCGGATCACGCTTCCTCCTCCGAAGGCAGGCTTGATCGCCAACGGCGGCTGACGAGCCACGTGCCGAATGACGGCCCTGCGCAGCGACGCGGGGCCTTTCATTTCGCATGCCCCTGTCCAGGATCTATCCCCCGTGCCCCGGACCTGATAACCGCGGGCCCATGCTGGAGACCATCGACGAAGCGCACCTGGCACGCCCCGCGCCAACGGCACCGCGACGGGAATGGACCGGGCTCGCCGTAAGTATGCCGCAGGCAAGTCTGCCTGACACGCACGAGTGCGCTCCTCCCTGACGGCTGTGCGCACACGAGTGCGGGCTGCGACGCGTGTAGGTGTCAGGCTGACAGCGAGGTGTCTCCTGACGCGTCTGGCAGTCCGTCATCGCCGCTGCTGAGCAATCCGTTGTCGCGGCGACCGTTGATCGGCGGCGCTTCATCGCTTGGAACTTTCCGACTGGCCCGGTGGATCGAACATCGCCCCCAATCGTGACCGGCTCACGCCGGTCACGCAGGCCAGGCAGATAACCGCGGGATTGTCGCAAATGCCCGCGCCAGGGAGGGTGACAATGAGAACCAGGTTCAGCCGGCCGCTGGTAAGCTCGCGGTCGCTATTCGCGCCTCTGCTGCTCGTGGCGGCTCTCGCCGTGCCGGTCACCAGCAGTGCCCAGTATTTCGGCCGGAACAAGGTGCCGTACGAGCGCTTCGACTTCGACGTGCTGCGAACGCCGCACTGGGATGTGCACTTCTACGATGAAGAGGCCACCGCCGCCCGCGACGCTGCCCGCATGCTCGAGCGATGGAACCTGCGCCTTTCCTCGGTGATGGCGCACACCCTCACGAAGCGGAAGCCCGTCATCCTGTATGCCGATCATCCGGATTT
>DAIUET010000069.1:0-10136 GCA_036845045.1 Gemmatimonadaceae bacterium
CCTTGTATTCGCGAAGCGGCCATTCGCCGTTGCTTCGTGTGTCGCGGGCTCCCAGCGGGTCCGCGATTTTTTTTCACCCTTGGCAGGCGGATGCCTGACGAGTCACCCACGCGCAGGAGACGTTGCCATTCAGGACGCAACCAAACGCATTCGCGTCAACAAGCAGATCCGCATCAGCCCCGTCCGTGTCATCGGTCACGACGGTGGACAACTCGGAATCATGGAAACGGAAAAGGCCATGGCGCTGGCCGAGGAGCATGGCCTCGACCTGGTGGAGGTAGCCCCGACGGCGCGGCCGCCGGTGGTCCGGGTGATGGACTTCGGCAAGTTCAAGTTCGAGGAAGCAAAGCGGGCGCGGATCGCGAAGAAGAAGCAGCACGTCATCCAGCTCAAGGAAGTGAAGTACCGTCCCGGCATCGACGAACATGACTTCGCGACGAAGACGCGACATGCGCGCCGGTTCCTGGAGGAGAAGAACAAGGTGAAGGTCACGCTGATGTTCCGCGGGCGTCAGATCGCGCATCCGGAGCTGGGCGTGGCAGTGGTGGATCGTGTCGCGACCGAACTCGGGGACGTCGCCAAGATCGAGAGCGCGGCCAAGATGGAAGGCAAGCAACTCACGATGATCCTCTCGCCCAAATAGCAGTGAAGTCCGCTGAGCTGTCCGTCGCTCATCGCCCTTCGCTCGTCACTACTCGAGGCAGGACTGAACGATGCCCAAGATGAAGACCCACAAGGGCGCGAAGAAGCGTTTCTCGGTGACCGGTACCGGGAAGATTCGCCGCCTGAAAGCCAACAAGAGCCACATCCTCACCAAGAAGGACGCGAAGCGGAAGCGGCACCTCCGTCGCGCGACCATCGTGAAAACCAACGGCGAGGCGCGCGTGCTCAAGCGCCTCATTCAGGCGTAGGAGCGGACGATGCCAAGAGTCAAATCGAATGTCGTGCGCCTGAAGCGCAAAAAGCAGATCATGAAGGCGGCGCGCGGCGCCTTCGGCGCGCGCAGCAAGCTGTGGCGCCCGGCGAAGGAAACGGTGGAACGCGGCTGGCGGTATGCCTATCGCGACCGTCGCAACAAGAAGCGCGACTTCCGGCGCCTCTGGATCACGCGCATCAACGCCGCCGCGCACCAGAACGACATGAGCTACAGCGTCTTCATGAACGGCCTGCGGAAGGCGGGGATCGAGATCGACCGCAAGATCCTGGCCGACCTGGCGGTGCATGACGAAGCCGCGTTTACGGCGTTGGCCACGGCGGCAAAGAACGCACTGGCGTGATGGGAGACGGGTGACGGGGGACGGGAGATGGGACCGCCGAGTCACCCCTCTCCCGTCCCCCGGCTCATATCCGTTAGGTCATGACCGACTCCATTACAACGCTCGAGCAGTTCAACGCGGAGCTGGCGCGCATCCAGTCCCGCGCCGATCAACTTGTGCCGGCGGCGACCACCCCCGACGCGATCGAGGCAGCGCGGGTCGAGCTGCTCGGCCGAACCAGCGGGGCGCTGACCGCGCTCAGCACGGCCCTGGGCGCGCTGCCGAAGGAAGACCGACGCGAGGCGGGGCAGCGCTTCAATGCCGTTCGCGTCGGCATCGAGGCGGCGCTCGACGCGGCGCGCGCGGCGCTGGCCGCCGCCGCCGGGACCGCCCGGCTGGCCGATCCCACGATGCCGGGGCGCGCGACCTGGCGCGGTTCCCGCCACCCGGTCTCGATCGTGATCGACGAGATCGAGGCCATCTTCCGCGAACTGGGCTTCACCGTCGCGTTAGGCCCGGAGGCCGAGCATGACTGGTACAACTTCGGCGCGCTCAATTTCCCGGCTGATCACCCGGCGATGGACATGCACGACACGTTGTACCTCGGCGAGGGACAGCTGCTCAGGACCCACACGTCGCCCGTTCAGGTGCGCACGCTGCAGACCTACGCACCGCCCATCCGCATCCTGGCGCCGGGCAACGTCTACCGTCGCGATTTCTTCGACGCCACCCACGCGCCCGTCTTTTCGCAGCTGGAAGGGCTGGCGGTTGATGAAGGGATTTCCTTCGCCGACCTGAAGGCGACCCTCACGCTGTTCGCCCACCGGTTCTACGGGGCCAGCGCGCGCACGCGCTTCGGGCCGTCGTATTTCCCCTTCACCGAGCCGTCGGCGCAGATGGAGGTGGAGGTCGACCTGGATGACGGGCGAGGCCCGCGCTGGCTCGAGATCATGGGGTGCGGGCTCGTTCACCCCGCCGTGCTCGAATCGGCGGGACTCGACAGCGAGCGATACTCCGGGTGGGCCTTCGGCATGGGCCCGGGACGCATCGCCATGTCGCGGTACGGTATCAACGACATCAGGCTGCTCTACGATTCCGACGTCCGGTTCCTCGAGCAGTTCGCCGCATGCTGATCTCGCACGACTGGCTGCGCGCGCTCGTCCCGCACGAACGCAGTGCGGAGGAGATCCGCGACCTCATCTCCGCCCACGTGGCGACCGTGGACCGGATGGAGCGGCTGCGGGAGGACCTCGCCGGCGTGGTCGTCGGCCGCGTGATGCAGGCCGGCCGGCACCCTAACGCGGACACCCTCTGGGTGACCAAGGTCGACGACGGCAGCGGGGAGCTGCTCGACGTCGTCTGTGGGGCGCCTGTCGTCACGGTCGGCACGCTCTACCCCTTCGCGCGCGCCGGTACCGTGCTGCCGGGCGGCGTCAGGCTGGAAAAGCGGAAGATCCGTGGCGAAGTGTCGAATGGCATGCTGTGCTCGGCTCGCGAGCTCGGGCTGGGCGCCGACCACTCGGGGATCATGGCGCTCGACATCGACGTGGCGCCCGGCACGCCCTTCCTCGAGGCCGTGGACGTCGCCGACGTTCAGTTCGAGGTCGACGTCCTGCCGAATCGCCCGGACCTGCTCTCGCATGCCGGACTCGCGCGCGAGGTCTCGGCGCTCACCAGTGTGGGCATGGGCCTGCCGGACGAACTGCGAGACCTTCCGGGCCTGCCGCTCCCGGCGGGCGTGCGCGATGAGCGCGAGGCCTCGAATGGCGTGGTCACGATCCGGCTGGAGGACCCCGAAGGGTGTCCCCAGTACATGGGCGTCGTGATACGGGGCGTCAAGGTCGGCGCGAGCCCCGACTGGCTCGTCAGGCGGCTCGAGGCGATAGGGTTGCGCTCGATTTCGAACGTGGTCGACGCGACCAACTACATGCTCCACGGCTACGGCCAGCCGATGCACGCGTTCGACTTGGCGAAGCTGGCGGATCGGACCGTCGTGATCCGCCGCGCGCGTGGCGGTGAGAAGTTGGTCACGCTCGATGGCGTGGAACGGGCGCTGGACGAACGGATGACGATGATCGCCGACGCGAAGCACGCGGTCGCGATCGGTGGTGTCCTGGGAGGGCGCGATTCGGAGGTCACGGAATCGACGACCGACCTCTTGCTCGAGGTGGCCTGTTTCGATCCCACCCGTATTCGCGTGACCCGGCGCGCGCTGGGTCTGTCGACGGATGCGAGTTATCGCTTCGAGCGCGGTGTGGACGGCGCCGCGATCGTTCCCCTGCTCGAGCTGGCGGCAGGCCTGATCATGAAGATCGCGGGTGGCGGCGTTGACAGCGCACCCATCTTCGTGGGCCGGGAGCCGGCTCGTCAGGCAGCGGTCGACCTGCGGCCGGCGCGCGCCGAGCAGCTCCTGGGCGACGGCGTCCCGGCGGAGGAGATGACCCGACTGCTCACTTCGGTCGGCTTCAGCGTCCAGACAGGGCTCGACGGTCATCTGAAGGTGACGCCGCCGAGCTGGCGTCGTGATATCTGGCGCGATGCGGACCTGGTCGAGGAGATCGCGCGCCTCCGTGGCTATGGCATCCTGTCGGACACGGTGAGTCCATTCAGGCCGACCACGGTGCCGGATCATCATGTTCATGAGGCGTCACGTCGCGTGCGGGACGCTCTCGTCGGCGCAGGGCTGGCCGAGGTTCGACCGCTTCCGTTCGTTCGCGGTCATGATGACACGCACGTGCGTGTTTCCAACCCGCTGGCCGAGGATGAGCCGCACCTCCGGCGGTCTCTGCTCGAGACTCTGGCGAAGCGCGCCGAGTACAACCTGAGTCGCATGCAGGGGGATGTTCGCCTGTTCGAGATCGGGTCGGCGTTCACGCCGCGACCGGACGGCCTGCCGCTCGAAGCCGTCCGGGTGGGCGCGCTGATCATGGGCCGGCGCCGTCCACCGCATTTCACGGAACCCGAGCCACCCGTGTTCGACGCCTGGGACGTGAAGGCGCTGGGCGCCCGCATCGCGGAGCTGGCGTTTCCCGCCGAAACGGCGACGCTCGAGCCGGCGGAGGATGGGCGTTCGTGGGTCATCCGGGTTGGGACGGCGCGGCGCTGGGTCGGGCGGGCAGGTCCCGTCGCGCTGGACCGTCCGGCGTGGGCCGCCGAAGCGTTCGGTGTGGAGGTCACGCTCGACCCGATGCCTAACGGTTTCGTGGCGCCGCGGGGAGCGCATGCCCACGATGTGCGGCCGGAGGCGCGCCGGCGGGCGTCGGTGCGCTACCGTCCGCTGCCCACCACGCCGGCGGCGGACGTCGACCTGGCGCTGGTGGTCCCGGAAAAGACGGCGGCGGCGGACGTCGAGCGAGTGCTGCGGGCCTCGGGTGGCGAGCTGCTGGAACGCGTGGTGTTGTTCGACGAATACCGGGGCGAGGGACTCCCGGAAGGGACACGAAGTCTCGCGTGGCGGTTGACCTTCAGAGACCCGGTGCGCACTCTACGCGACAAGGAGATCGAGGGACGGCGTCAGAAAATCCTCCGGAGCCTGGAGAGCGAGCTCGGTGTCCGACCGCGAATCACTGCCTGAAACCCACCCGCTGGTCCAACTGGCGCAGCTCGTCCGCAACCTGGGCGACGAGCTGGCGTCCTTTCGCAAGCGCGCCCTCCAGGCCGAGGCGACGCTCCGTGGGTACGAGTCATCCAACCGGAGCCGGAGCGGAGACCTCTTTGCCGAGCAGCGCGTGGTGGAACTGGAGCGGGAGAACGCCGACCTCCGGGCGCGCCTGGATTACGCCACCGAGCAGACGCGCGCCATCCTCAACCAGGTGCGCTTCCTGCGGCAGCAATCGGAGCGACCGGTGACCGGCGCGCAGGCCGCGGTGGGGAACGGACTCGAGCCCACACGGATCCCGAAGGCGGCGAACCGCGGACCGCGGGGGGCGCGATGAGCGAGAAGCGCCACGTCGCCCGGGTCAGTATCGTCGGCGAGGAGTACACTATCCGCAGTGACGCGACCCCGGAGCACACGCGCGCGGTCGCTGCCTACCTCGATCGCGAGATCCGCAAGGTGTTAGGCACCAACGCGCTCATCGAGACGCACAAGGCCGCGATCCTGGCGGCGATGCAGATCACCGACGAGCTGTTCCGCGAGCGGACCACCGCGCGGCTGATCGAGGACGAGGTGCGCAGCCTCGGGAGCGAGGTACGGCGGATGCTGCCGCCGAACAAGCGAGGCGAAGAGACTACCGCGTGACTCGTGACTCGTGACTCGTGACTCGGCACGGCCGATCACGCTTCAGGGGTCACGCTGGTGTAGGGGTCACCTCGGCAGGGAATCGAAGCGCGTGCTCCACGTCCTGGTGCGCTGCGATGAGCCGGGACACCTGGGCGGAGACTTCCGCGGCCACGTCGAGGTGCGTCGTCAGGCCGTCGACCTTGACCGAGCCGGCATGCAGGCGCAAAAGGCCCAGGCGCAGGGTTTCCAGTGTGCCCACCGTTTCGCCCAGGCGCGCCTGAACCTCGTCGCGCAGGGCCCGGAGGTCGTCGAATTCTGCGCCGTCCGCCGTTCCGGGGACCGCCAGCGCTTCCTGGAGGGATTCGTACCGGCGCCGGAGTGATTGCGCATCGTCCTGGAGCCGCTGCACCACCGCGGGCAGGTCGCCGAGCGCCTGACGAGTGTCCCGGGGCAGACTGTCGAACAGATGTTCGGCAGCCATACCTAACGACAGCTCGGTCGCGCGATGGGTCATGGCGGCAACCGCCGGTCGTGCGCCGCCGGAGCGCCTGGCGATGGTAAAGGCGAGCCGGCCGAGCGGCCCCCGCCAGATGCGCGCCCAGAACGCCGTATCCACGTCTGTCCTGCGCTGCAGCAGGGCGAGATAGCCCAGGCTGGCCGGAAAACCGATCATTCCTCCCGTACCGATCAGGAACACGAGGGTGTTCATCAAAGACCTGGACGCCGACATCGGGACTGCGACATTACTGATGCCGAGACCGATCATTGCTGCCGTGGAGAGGCCGAACGTCGCGACACCGGCGAGACCCAGCAACTTGAGCGCCCGTTCGAGGAGTGTTGGCCCGTGGTAACTGTCCACAGCCAGCTCCTCGCTGATCTGGTCCCGCTCGCGCTGGTAGGCGGGAGCCACATCGCCGTACGAGAAACCCTGTCGCAACAATCGCCGCGCCGCATTGACCATGAAGCCCAGTGGCCCGAGCGTTGCGCCCGCCGACAGCGTGAGCCATCCGGCCTCGCCGCCATAGATGTTCGCGAGCGTCACCGCGCTCGCTGCGAGCCCGGCGGTGGCGAGGAGCGTTCCACCGCCATCGAGGCGGGAGTTGCGCTTGACGAACGCCCGGAGCGCCACCGGAAGTTCACGACGCTGCTCGAGGGCAAGGCCAAGTTGCTCCGCCACCGTGTCCGCACTCGCCGGCCGGTTAGCCGGATCCTTGGCCAAACAGCGGTCGATCAGCGCGGCGATGCGGCGGGGCACGGAAACGCCTGACGAGACCAGCGTAGGTGCGGTTGTCGTCGCGTGCCTGGCGAGAATTTCGGTCGCCGTCCGCCCCTCGAACGGGACCCGCCCCGAAAAGGCGTAGAAAGCCGTCGCGCCGAGGGAGTAGAGATCGGTGCGCGCGTCGATCGCTCCACCGCGCGCCTGTTCGGGACTCATGAACTCGGGCGTCCCGGCCACCGCCTGAGTCACCGGATCTGCCGTGGCGGCCGCGATGCCGAAGTCGGCGACGAGCGCCCGGCCGGAGCCGGCTTCGAGCAGGATGTTGTCAGGCTTCACGTCCCGATGAACGAGGCCCTGTGCATGCGCGTGGGATAGAGCCCACGCTACCTCGCGCAGGACGCGAGCGCCCTCGGCGCCGGTCAGCGGGCCCCGCGAGCGGACTCGTTCCGCCAGCGTTTCCCCGTCCACGAAGGCCATCACGTAGTACACGAACTCCCCGGACTCGGCGACCGAGTGAATCGGGATGATGTTCGGATGGGAGAGCTTGGCCGCGAGCCGAGCCTCGCGCAGGAATCGTTCGCGCAGTGCGGGGTCGGAGGCCCGTTCAGGTGGCAGCAGCTTGATCGCTACCAGCCGGTCCAGATGGACTTCGTGGGCGAGGTAGACGATGCCCATCCCGCCACGACCCAGCTCGCGGTCAATGGAGTACCGCCCGGCGAGGGCGGACTGGAATGCGATGAAGACAGGGTCGGGACGGGCTGGATTGGCCATTTCCGGAGGGCAGTATTCCATTGTAGTACGAACAGCCCCGGGGGAGGCAACGCCTGATGGCGATCGGGCGACCTCACATCCCACTTCCCACATCCCACATCCACTTTCTGATCATGGCCTCAACCAGTTCCTTCGACGTCACAACCGGAGTGGATCTACAGGAAGTCGATAATGCCGTCAACCAGGCGCAGAAGGAGATCGCGCAACGGTACGACTTCAAGGGATCGAAGGCGGCGATCGAATTCAGTCGTGGGGAAGGAAAGCTCAAGCTGGTCGCTGACGATGACTTCCGGATGCGCGCGCTCTTTGACGTCCTGCAGGGGAGACTGATCAAGCGCGGTGTCCCGGTCAAGAATCTGGACATCGGCGAAACCATCCCCGCAGGCGGCGACACGGTGCGCAAGGAGGTCGGGCTCAAGATGGCCCTCGATTCCGACACCGCGAAGAAAGTCGCCGCGGCGATCAAGGACGCGAAGCTGAAGAAGGTCCAGGCGGCGATTCAGGGCGACCAGGTTCGCGTCAGCTCACCGTCGAAGGATGACCTGCAGGCGGCGATGGCGATCCTGCGGTCGCAGGACTTCGGAGTGGAGCTGAAGTTCGGGAATTACCGGTGAACGAGGTGAGAGGCCCGATGTCAGAGGTCAGAGGTCAGAGAGTTCTGGAGCCCGCTGCTCGCGGCCCGCTGCCCGGGACTAACATTCACTTGTGACTATCATCGACACCGAAAGCCGGCGAGATGTCAGCCCCTTCACGTTCGAGCAGGCCGGGGACCTCGTCGCCCGGCTGGAGCGCGAGGTCGCGCGGGTCATCATCGGGCAGCGGCCCGTGGTGCGGGAAGTGCTCACCTGCCTGCTGGCCGGCGGTCACTGCCTGCTCCGTGGCGTGCCGGGGCTCGCGAAGACGCTGCTCATCAAGACCCTGGCCGAAGCACTGAGCCTGCGCTTCAACCGGATCCAGTTCACCCCGGACCTCATGCCCTCGGACATCCTCGGCGCCGAGGTGATCGAGGAGGACACAACGACAGGGAAGCGGAGTATCCGCTTCATCCCCGGGCCGGTGTTCGCGAACATCATCCTGGCCGACGAGATCAACCGCACGCCGCCACGCACGCAGGCCGCGCTGCTCGAGGCGATGCAGGAGTACCAGGTCACGGTCGGTGGTGTGCGGCACGAGCTGGAACGCCCGCTGTTCGTGCTCGCCACCGAGAACCCCATCGAGCAGGAAGGGACGCACCCGTTGCCCGAGGCGCAGCTCGACCGCTTCCTGTTCAATGTCGTCATCGGGTACCCGACGCCGGACGATGAACGGCGCATCATCGCCGAGACGACGACCGGTGCCGAGCGCGCGGCGCAGGTGGCGGCGTCGGGCAGCGAGCTGGAGTCGGCACGCATGCTCGTGCGGAACCTGCCGGCGGCCTCCAACGTGGTCGACTACGCACTCCGCCTGACGAGGGCGACGCGGCCCGACGATCCCACCGCGCCCGCGGCGGTCCGTGACTGGGTGCGCTGGGGCGCCGGGCCCCGGGCGGGCCAGGCGCTCTTGTTAGGCGCCAAGGCGACGGCGCTCCTCGACGGCCGGCCGGCGCCCGCGCTCGAGGACGTGACGGCGGTGGCGCTGCCGGTGCTCCGTCATCGCGTCCTGGTCAACTACCAGGCCGAAGCGGACCGGATCGATCCGGACCAGGTCATCGCGCGGCTCCTGGACGCCGTCCGTCCGTGACCGGGTGACACGGTGCTGACCGCCGACGTCGTCACCGCGATCGAGGACCTCGAACTGGCGGCGAGGCTGGTCGTCGAAGGGCTGCGCGCGGGATCACACCGGAGTCCCTTCCACGGCTACAGCTCGGAGTTCCAGCAACACCGCCCGTACCGCGCCGGCGATGACCTGAAGTACCTCGACTGGAAGCTGCTGGCGCGCACCGACCGGCTGTATACGCGCCAGTTCCGCGAGACGACCAGCATGAGCGTGATGCTGGTGCTCGATGGCAGTGCGTCCATGGCATTTCCCGACGGCGCCGGCTCGAAGTGGCGTTATGCAGCCGTCCTGGCCGCTTCCCTGGCGCACCTGGTCGTGTCGCAGGGTGACGCGGTGGGACTGCTGGCCATGACCGGGAATCGCATGACCTACCTGCCGGCGCGGGGTGGGCGCCCGCACCTGCGATCGTTGATCGCCACGATGGACCGCCTGATGCCCTCCGGTACCTGGTCGCCGGCCCGGGGCATTTCGCGGGGCGCCGAGCTGCTCAAGCGCCGCGGAGTCGTGATCGTGATCTCCGACTTCCAGGACGTGGTGGAGGAGACGCATCGGGAGCTGCGCCGCGTGGCAAGTCATGGGCACGACGTCGCGATGTTGCAGGTCATCGCGCCTGACGAGGCAGCCTTCCCTTATTCGGGCGACATCGAATTCCAGGACCTCGAGACGAACGAGCAGCGCCTCCTCGATGCTGGTGCCGTCGCAGGCGAGTATCGCCGGGCATTCGCTGCATTCCTCCAGCACTCGCGGCAACAGGCCCTGCGCGACCGCGTGGACTACGCGCTCATGCGGACCGACACCGCGCCGGGTCGCGCGCTCCGTGATTTTCTCATGCGCCGTGGCGGAAAGCCGGGTGTTCACGCGCCAGGGGCACGGAACTCCACATGAGGTGGCTCAATCCCGTGGCACTGGTGGG
>DAIUET010000069.1:10236-11813 GCA_036845045.1 Gemmatimonadaceae bacterium
GCGCCAGGGGCACGGAACTCCACATGAGGTGGCTCAATCCCGTGGCACTGGTGGGAATGCTGGCCCTGGCCGTGCCCATATTGGTGCACCTGTTCGGCCGACGCACCGCCCGCCGGCAGCCGTTTCCGTCGCTGCGGCTGCTGCGGGAGGGTCGGCCCACGCCCGCCACGCGGAGTCAACCAAGCGACGTTCTCCTTCTCCTGCTGCGATGCGGGGTGATCGCCGCCGCGGCCCTCGCCCTGGCGCAGCCCCTGTGGATGAGCGCCGCCCGCAGTCGCCGGGCGACCACTCCTGCCCGCGCAATCATCGTGGATACGAGTGCCAGCATGCTCCGCCTGACGAGTGGCGGCCAGCGCGCCCTGGAACAGGCACGGGACCTCGCTCGGCGGATGGTCGACTCTTCGCGCGAAGCGATGGTCCTGGAAACCGGTCGTCCCGGCGTCATCATCGCGGGGGCGGCGTCCTGGCTCGAGCGCCGGTCGGGGCTACGGGAGGTCGTGATTGTTTCGGACTTCCAGGAGGGTGCGGTGCAGGACGGAGACCTCGACGCGCTGCTTCCAGGCATTGGCCTGCGACCGCTTCGCGTTTCTCCTGTCGTTGCGCCGTCCGATACCTCTCCTCGCAGCGGTGACGGGATGCGGGTCGAGGCGCTGACGCGCAGCACTGGAGTCACCTGGGACATGGCACCGGCTGACTCGCTGAACTTCCCTGTGCGCGTCGTCCCTGCGCCGGACGCTGATGAGGCGGTGCGTGCTACGGTCGCCGCGGTCCGCCAGCTTCAGCCAGGCGTTCGCGCGACTCATGAGATCACTGTCGTATTCAGTGGCAATGACACAGGCTCCGTGCGAATCGCGGAGCGTCCAGTGCTGGCCGCACCCTGGCAGGGCGACTTGCTGGTGTCGTTACGCCGGAATCATCTCCTTGCCGGCGCTGTCCCCTCCGAGGCGCCGTCATGCGATACGCGCGGGACAGCGGTCATCCATAACGAGCGGCGCCAGCCGCTGGCTGTATTGGCGCCTGGGGTGGGCGGTGACCTGGTGATTTACAGCTGTGTCGCTGCCGGCAGCTCCGCCGCCGCCGCTCTTTTGAGCGCCGTGGTGTCAGGTGTGTCGCAGGCACCAGCGCTCGACGAGCTCGAGCCGTCAGTCGTGCCTGACGAGACGCTGCGCCTCTGGGAGCGGCCGGCGACGCGCCTCGCCCCGCGAGGCAGAGACGATACCTCACCCGACGGCAGATGGCTCTGGCTCGCCGCGATTCTCCTGCTGGTGATCGAGGAGCGGGTACGAAGGAGACGGCCACAGCAACGCGCTGCCGCGACAGCTCCCGCCAATTCACTTCCCGATGAACGCGTGGCCTGAGGCCCGAGCCGTCGAGGCATTCCTCAGACGCGTCAGGTCGCGTCTGCTGGGGATGCGCGCGCTGGAAGGCGCGGGCGCCGGTTTCGTGGTTGCCTCGCTCCTCGTGGCGTCCGGGGTCGAATCGCCGGCGCTGCTCGGCCTTCTGGTCGTCATCGTCACGCTGGCGCGAACTGTCCTTGGCGACAGCTGGCGCTGGGGATGGTGGCGCTCCCTGCCGGA
>DAIUET010000070.1:0-2926 GCA_036845045.1 Gemmatimonadaceae bacterium
CACGCTCATATGACGCCACCATGCCGGCCTGGTGCCGCGGCACCAGCGGCGACTTCTGTCGCGTGCCCCACACCGGATTAACCTCGGTCGCGTTCACGTACGTGTAGGTCATCGTGACCCGGAACGGGTCGCCGCGCCAGCGCGCCAGCACCTCACTGCCAACGCTACGGGCATCGCCCATCATGTTCACGAGCTCGACGCGCGGCACGGCCGTCTCCGCGTCGCGCACCGCGATCGCGTGCCGGATCGCCGAGTAGAACCCGGTGAGGTTGAGCTCCCAATCGCCTAACGCCGTCCCCAGGTCGAGTGAGCCACCGAGCGCACGCTCGGCCCGGATGCCGGACAGCGGCACCATGGCGCTCAGGCCCACGACCTCCGTCTCCTCGGTGAACGGCGTCGGCGCAAAAAAGCCGCTCCCCATCGACGCGCGCAGCGTCCACGGACCGCCCAGCCGGACCAGCGCCGAGCCGCGCGGACTGAAGAACGTCCCGTACTCACTGTGCCAGTCGACACGCGCCGAGCCGGTCACGGAGAGATTGGCATCCACGTCGGCAGTGAGCTGCGTAAACAGACCCGGCGTGGTGAACGAGAAGTCAAACCCGTCCACGTCACGACCGTCGTACGACTCGGCCAGCATCGCTGCGCCGACGACCCATGTGCGCGAGCCCTCCGCGCGTGTGTACGCCGCCTCGCCGAACCACGTATCGTGCCGGTCGCGCTCCCGCACCTGGCCGAAGAAGTGCCGGTGGCGCTGCGCGCTGTACGAACCGCGCAGGTTCACGAGCCCGGTCGCGCCGGCGAGTCCGCGATACGTCCCGCCCACGTCGAACCGTCGCGTGCGCAACCGCTCCGGATACGGTTGCCCGTCAGGCGCGAGACCGCCGGGCATCGTTCCACCGTTCCGGCTCTCGAACGTCGTCCCCGCCGTCAGCATGGCCGCGCTGCCGCTCTCCGAGTTCCAGAACAACCGCGGGCGCAGCACACCGCGCGAGTAACCGGGGAGGTCGGTCCAGGCGTCTTTGTCCCGGTCCACCTGGCGCTGTGAATGGCTTCCAGCCAGGAGCGTATAAGCGACGGATGTGGGATGTGAGATGTGGGATGTGAGAGGACCTCCGAAAAACGCCACGGCGTCGGTTCCGCCGAGCGTAGTCTGGTTCAACAACAATTCGCGGATCGGGTCCTCACCTGGCCGGCGCGAAATGAGGTTCACGACGCCGCCCAGTGCCGTTCCACCATACAGTGCCGATGCGACGCCCTTGATGACCTCGACCCCACCGAGGTCCATGGGCGGGATCTGCAGGAGGCCCAGTCCACCGGTCTGACCGCCATATAACGGAAGGCCGTCCGAGAGCAGTTGCGTGTACCGGCCGCGCAGCCCCTGCACGCGCACCGACGCGCCACCTAACGACGGCGAGGTGACCTGTACGCGCAGTCCGCTGGTCTCGTTGAGCATCATGGTAATGTCGCCGGGCGTCATCAGCAGCTTCTCGACCACCTCTTCGGCGTCCAGCGCCTCGACACGCACCGGATCGTCCTCGATGCGGCGCTCGCTTCGTGTCGCGCTCACGTTTACGCGGGAGAGTTCCGTCTCCTGCTCCTGCAGGACGAACGTGAGCAACGTGTCCACGCCAGCTCGCAGCACGATCGTCGCCGAGTCGGGTGCGTAACCGATGCGCGCGAGAAGGATGCGTCGCGCCCCCGCGGCGGATACGAGCCGTGCCTCGCCACCCTCGTCAGTTCTGGCGAGGACGGAATCGACTCGCACCTGCACGCCCACAATGGGCTGCGCATCGGCGCGGACGACCCGAACGCGGAGCACCGCGTCCTGTGACGCGCCGATCTCCGGCCAGAGAAGCACCGCACCGATACCCAGTAAATGCCATGATCGGAGACGCATGCCGGCAACTTAGCGGTCAGGCACCCGTGGCGGGTTGCCAGTACTGGCCCCGGGTTGCGTCTCCTTAACTTGCTCTCGAACCCTGATCGGCCCGAGATGATGGAAACGGTGCTGAACGTCCTGTTCTCGCTGGTCCTGGCAATCGTCCTGGTCGCCGGACTGATCTTCCTGCTCGGGTGGTTGGCTTCGGCGCCGCCCTATCGTGGGCCGGTCACGGACCACTTCGACGGGCGCCGTTTCCGGAACAGCCGGGCGACGCCGCATAACGAGTTCCGCGACGCGGCAAAGTGGGCGACAACCCGGCAGCCCGGGTTCTGGAACCGGCGCCGCGACTATCCACCGGGCCCGCCGCCGGCGGCACGTATCGACAACGACAGGCTCCGCGTCACATTCGTGAATCACACCACGGTGTTGTTTCAGACACATGGCCTGAACATCCTCACCGACCCCATCTGGTCTGAACGATGCGGGCCTGTCTCATGGTTCGGACCCCGTCGCGTGAGGCCGCCCGGAATCCGTTTCGAGGACCTGCCGCCGATCGACGTCGTTCTCCTGAGCCACAACCACTACGACCACTGCGACCTGCCGACGCTCAGGCGACTGGCCCGTGATCATCGCCCGAAGCTGATCGCGCCGCTCGGCAACAAGCGGTTTCTAGAGCGTCGCGGCGTCCCGGTCTTTCAGGAGCTCGACTGGTGGGACTCGACGAGTGTGGCCAATGACGTCACCGTGACCGCGGTCCCAGCCCGCCATTTCTCGGGTCGCGGCCTGTTCGATCGCGATCGCTCGTTATGGTCCGGCTTCGTCGTCGAGACGCCTTCCGGCGCCATTTTCTTCGCCGCCGACACGGGGTTCGGCGAGCACTTCGCCGAGATCCGGGCAAAGCTCGGTGCGCCGCGCCTCGCGCTGCTTCCGATCGGGGCATTCCGGCCCGAGTGGTTCATGTCGCGCGTGCACATGTCGCCCGAGCAGGCACTGGAAGCGCATCGGCAGGTTGGCGCGCAGACGTCGGTGGCGACGCACTTCGGC
>DAIUET010000070.1:2936-11713 GCA_036845045.1 Gemmatimonadaceae bacterium
CATGCCTCAACGATATCGGAAAGCCACTTTGGTGAGGAAACGGATGTATACATAGGCGTGGGAAAAGAAGGACTGACACCAACTAAAACTCCGCGAGTGATGGAAGTAGACGCGAACGGGCTGGCCGATGACGCCGAGACGGAAGCAACTGACCGCATCACAGCGGCCGTGGCCGCGTCTCCGGAGACGCGTTTCTGGGTGCTCGGCTTCGGGGAAGGGCGGGAAGTCCAGTAAAACGAGGCCAGAGGCCACAGAAAGTGACTACCGACGCGGCTTGCCAGTACTGGCCCCGTGTGCCGGCGAAGCCGCAAATTCCGCCCCGATGTGCGGACCCTCCGGGGAGAAAGCATGCTGAAGGTGATCATTACTGTCATCGTAGCAATCGTCGTGATCGTCGGCGCGGTTGCACTGCTCGGTGCTCGCCTGCCGGTGAGCCACGTGGCGTCGCGATCGGCGGTCATCGGTGCACCCATCGACACCGTGTTCAACACGATGACAGACCTCGCGGCGGCTCCGATGTGGCGGTCGGGAGTCACTCGCATGACTGTGACGGTCGACTCCTCGACCGGCCGCCGTCGCGTCACCGAAGAGTCGTCCTCCGGAACGATGACCATGGAGGTCGAAGAGCTGGTGGCACCATCGCGGCTCGTGATGCGCATCGTCGGTGACGGTCTCCCCTACGGCGGCGCGTGGGCGCACGCGCTCGAAGCGCAGGGGAACGAGACACGCGTCACCATCACCGAGCACGGGGAGGTGTACAATCCAATCTTCCGCTTCATCTCGCGCTACATCATCGGGCACACGGGCACGATGGATACGTACCTGACGGACCTGGGTCGCAAGTTCGGCACCGACGTCACGCTGGCGGGCGCGGCAACGGTGCCTTTACGATGAACGAGTGGGAACCGAAGAACGGCATCTTCATCCTGGTGAACCTCCAGGGCGACCTCGCCGAGAAGGTGCACGCGATCCAGAAACGATACGATCCGCGGATGGCGAACTTCGCGTCCCCGCACTTCACGCTCATCGGCTCGTCAGGCGCAGGACCGATTGCCGCAGACACGCCTGTCGAGCACCTGCACGAAGTACTCGACCCCATCGCACGGAATACAGAACCTCTCACGCTGCACTTCGAGCGGCCGGTGCGGTTCATGCAGACCAACACGTTCTCGCTGCCGCTCGATCCCCATGGTGCATTGCGGGCGCTGCACGACCAGATCAGGCGGAGCGGACTGCGATTCGGCCGGTCACGGCACGCCTTCACGCCGCACGTCACGCTGAGCCACTATCGCACGCCGACAGAGCAGGAGGCACGCGAACTGCTCGCGGTGCGGATCGACGAACCCTTCGTGGTGGATCATCTCGTCGTGTCGCTGACGGAGGAGCCGAATCGGCCGCGCGAGCTGTTTGAACTTGAGCTGGCGGGAAGCGGGCAGCGGGCAGCGGGCAGCGGGAAACCCTGATTTCGTCGCTCCGCGCCAGCGCACCGCGCTACTTCAACGCCCTCGCGACCGCTGCGTCGATATCCTGGTCGGACCCTAGTCCCGTGTACACGACCTTCCCCTTGCCGTCGACCACCACGATGTACGACGTCGCCGCGACTTCGTAGGCGTCCGCCGCGTACCCCTTCCGGTCGTATACGATGTCGTGAGTCATGTGGTACTTGTCGCGATACGCCTTGATACGATCGACAGTCTGGTTCACCGACACCGCAACCGCGACGAACTTCACCTTCCCGTCATACTTCTTTATCGCGGCGTTGATGCGCGGCTCGAGCGCCTTGCAGTTCGAGCACCACGTCGCCCAGAACTGCAGCAGCGTCGGGCCCTTCTTCACGTACTCGGCCAGGTCCACCGGCTTGCCGTCGAGCGTTTCCACGGCGGCGCCGGGGGCATCGCTGCCAACGGCGATGCCCGACTCCTGCGCACCTGCGGCCAGAGGGGCCGCCACCATCAATGCCATCAACCAGCGATGCAGTCTCATAACAGGACCTGTCCCATCTTGATCAGGTAGTATTCGGCGACGCCGATCATAACGAGTCCGAAAATGCGCTTGACCCGGAGCATCCAGGCGCCCGCCCTCGGCAACCGCGCCGCGCTCCCGGAAGATACCCCGACGGCCACCAGCAGGGCACACATGCCGAGGGAGAACACGAACAGGTAGATGAACCCCAGAAGCGCGCTTTGGGTTCGTGTCACCCACGTCAGGACGGCCGCCATCACCGGGGCGCCGCAGGGGGCCGCCACCAACCCCGAGACCGATCCCATGGCGAACGCACCGCCATAATGGCCGCCGCGGCCGACGCGCGTCGCCCACTCCATGGTGGACGCCGGCAGCGTGAACGTGAACACGTCGAGCATGAACAACCCCGCCAGCAGCAGCACGTTCGCCTGCAGGAAGTACAGCCACGGATTCGAGCTGATGGTCCCGAAGATGGTGCCGGACATTCCGGCGATGACGCCGAGCAGGGCGTAGACCATCGCCAACCCGGTGACATAGGACAGGGTCAGGAACAACGGCCGCCAGCGATGCGTCCTGGTCCCGACCGATTCCTGGCCGACGAGCGCCACGGTGATCGGGATCATCGGATACACACACGGCGTGAGGCTGGTGAGCAATCCCGCGACGAACAGCAGCGGAATCGCGCTCAAAGGGTTCGTGCCGAGTGCTTCGGTAAGGCCCGAAAAGTCCACGTAACCAGGGATGACAGATTCATTTCACTTCCAACTTCCAACTTCCAACTTCCAACTATCTCCTGAACTGGTACGCCACCTTCAGGAAGAATCCATCCTGCGCGCGTCGCATGCCGGACACACCATCGGCTTCCGGTCGTTCGAGCGTGTTGCCATAGCCGAGAAAGGCCACCGTACCCGGCGAAGGTTCGTAGGAAATAAGCCAGTCGGTGCGCAGGCGGCGATCCCGTGCCGGCGTCGATTCCACGCCATCGACGAACAGCACCGCCGGGCTGCCGTTGACGCGAAGTGCGTCGGTACGCTCGTCGCGGAGTTCACTGACTACGCGGAAGAAGAGCGACCGTGTCGGCTGGTACTCGACCTTGAGGCGCGGAATCGCCGTGCGCGAGTACTCGGAGCCGTCGCCTGCCCGCGTCAGGCGCGACAGCGCCGCGAGCCCCTCGAACCGGATTCCCGGCGTCGGGCGGTACCCCACCGACGCGTCGACACGTTGCGTTCGCCCTTCGCTCCCTTCGTCGAAGATGGCGACCGCGCCGGCCGTGAACGTAAGCGATGCGTCGAAGTTCCGCCGGATCGGCGTCCCGACCGTCATCGTTCCATTCCACAGGTTGCTGAGTCGCGGCGCGGGCAGGTATGGTTCGAGCGTCCCTTCGATCGTCCGCGCCGAGTAGCCGGCGTACAGCTCCGGCTCGAGCGTGAAGAAGTTGCGCGTCACCTCTCCGTTCACCCGCCACCCGCCGCGCAGGTTGAGCGTCGCGCGCAGCTGCTCTTCGCCTTCGAGCGGCGCCGTGTCGCCAAAGTCGTTGAATCGCCAGAGCCGCGTCGGTCCCCCGAACAGCCAGATGCTCTGCACGAAATCGCCCGGATCGCGCCCGTAGAACGCCAGCCGGTTGAAGATGCGCAGGTCGACGGCGTCATTGCGCGGGACGAAACCTGCCTCGCTGATGAAGTCTTCGCCAAAGCCCGTGAGCTGGTAGTGAAAACCCCAGAGGGATCCGGTGCGATCGAGCGTCACGTTGAACATGGGCGACGCCTGCGTGACGTCGCTTTCCTGCGTCCACGACTGGCCGAGCTGGCCCTCGAAGTAGTAGAACCTGGCGAAGACGAGCCGGCTGTCGGCAGCGACGACCGTATTCGCGTGCTCGCCGAGACGCCGGTCGGTCAGGGTGATGCCGGCGGTGGAGTTGCCCCCGAGGTCGGTGCGCAGTCGCGAGATGTTGAAGAGCGCGTCGTCGCCAGGTCGGTCATCGAGGGCGGTGAGGTGCGCAATGCCTAACGGACCGACCTTGCCGGTCAGCTTTACTCCAGCCTTGGGCGCCACGACCTGCCGCGTGTACACGAGCTGGTTGGGGGTGCTGAACAGCTCGATCCCCTCGAGAAAGAAGGGGCGCTTCTCCGGAATGAAGAGCGCGAAGCGCTCGTTGGCGGTGACCAGTCCCACGTCGGACTCGACCTGGCTGAAATCCGGGTTGATCGTGGCGTCGAGGGAAACGGCGGGGAAGCCAAGCCGCAGGTTGATGCCGGCTTCATGCTGCGCGCTCTCGCGGTCGAAATCTCCCGTCGTGACATCGCGGCTGCCGTTGAGTGCCGTGGTGAAGAACGGCTGCCACTCGGCGACGATGCCGCGTTCCACGTTCTCGATGCCGCGCATGACGCCGACCTGCGACAGGAAGCTCGCCGAGGCGCGGCGAGCTGCGACCCAGGAGTCGATGGTGTTGGTCGACGGCGTCACGCGCGTGACGTTGAGCCCCCACTCCTGCGTTCCGCTCGGCGGAAAGCGCAGGCTCTTGAACGGGATCCGCACCTCGACGACGTAGCCCGTGTCGGTGACGACGCCCCGCGACTCGTAATGAAAGTCCGGGCTCCAGTCTTCACCGCCGCCAAACATACGACCGGCGGTGCCCGAACCCTCGCTCCGTACGCCATCGAGCTGGATTCCGAGCGGGTTCACGCCGAAGACGAAGGCGCGACGCCGGTCGTTGAAGGTGTCGAGGTAGATGAGGATCCGGTCGTCGTTCAGGATGTTGTCGCGACTCGAGACGGTGGCGTTGAGGTTCGCGCCCTCGCGGCGGCTGGCGACGATCCCGAAGTACAGGGCCTGCGCCGTATAGAAGACGCGCACTTCGGTCGGTTGCGCCGCTGGTTGCCCGTCCGACGGCTCGTACTGAAAGAAACCGGTGAGACGTGCGGCCGAACTCCATACGGAGTCGTTCAAGGCGCCGTCGATTTCGGCACCGACGGCAGCGCGGGGCAGGTCAAATGCTGGAGCGGCAGCGCCCTGGACGACGGGGCCGCCGGTTGCAACCTGAAGACTGAAAAGGACCGGAAGGAGCATGCGACAAATTTACCCGCCGGAACCGGTCCCCGCGGATCGCCCTACACGCGTTCAGACCTCGCCAGGACCTCCGGTTCGGTGAGTCCGAAGAGCGGTGGCGCCGCGACACCGAGGAGGCCGAGCATGAGGTAGAGTTGCCCGCGGTGATGCGCTTCATGTTCCACCATGGCCCGTGCCCACTTCCACGTCGTTATGCTCGTGCCGGCGACGGTGAGTGACTTGCCGCTCCACTGCTCCGGGGTGAGCGCCCGGAAGAGGGTCATCGCATCCTCGTGGCACCTGTCGTGAAGTGCCAGCACCGCGTCGCGGCCGTCGGCGAGCTCGCGGCCGTGACCCGGGTAACGCGTCGGGCGGCCGTGCATGGTCTCGGCGTACATCCAGCGTTCGATGCCGGCGAGGTGGCGGAACGTGTCACCGAAGCTCCAGCGCCCCTCGCCAGGGCGCCACTCCAGTCGATCTTCGGGAATGAGCGGAATGAGGCGCCGGGTGCGGTTGCGCACTGAGGGCCAGTATTCGAGGAACGACGCCTGTTCGATCATCGGATGAAAGTCGTGAACACTTGCCCTGACCTCAAGCGTCCGGCGTCTTAAACTCTGGCCTCTGGCCTCTGACCTGTAGTCAGGCGATCATCCCCAGCGCCGGAAGGCGCCGATCAGGAAGACGATCATGAGCGCCAGCGGAATGAGCAGCATACCCGTGAAGGCGCTGACGGCGGCCGTCTCCATCTTCGCCGGGTCGCGCCACTGGCCGGAGAGCGTGATGAACGCGCTGCGGCCGAGGAGCGCCGCCGGGACCAGGATGATCATGGCCAGAAGCGAGTCCAGCATCAGGAAGACCGGAATGAACAGCGCGATCGCCACGACGATCATGATCCCGTAGACGCGCGCCATCCGTTCGCGGCCGAAGATGATCGTGAGTCCGCGCTTTTCGGTGCTACGATCGGCCTCGTAGTCGGGGAACTCACGGATGATCTTGAGCGCCGGCAACGCCACGAACCACGACAGCGACGCGACAATGGGCAGCATGCTGAATCCCTGCTGCACATAGTACGCCCCGAAGATGACCAGGCCCTGGCCGATGGCGATGAAGAGTTCGCCGAGTCCACGATATGACGCCCTGATGGGCGGCGCCGTGTAGAACCAGCCGATGAACAGCGCCACGGCACCGAGCGGGATCGTGAGCGGTCCGGTCCCCAGCCCGAACTGCAAGTACAGGCCAAACGGGACTGCCAGGATGAAGCACACGATTGATGCGACGAGAGCGTGCCGGCGCGGGATCAGACCCTTGACCAGGACCCGCGTTCCGCCGGTTGTGGTGACACCGACCTTGTCGGACCCGCCAATGCGCGTGGTGTTGGCCCGGTCGTTCTCGTAGTCGAAGTACTCATTCCCGATGTAGGTGCCGTTGGTGAGGAAATACAGTGCGACGAGCGCGACCCAGAAAACGGGCCAGTTCACGCTCCCGGCTTCCCAGTAGGCGAGGACCGTTCCGAGCAGGAACGGAAGGACGTTCGCGAGGTGCTTCGGCAGCTCCTGGATATCGATCCAGGGCTTGATGGCGGACCGCCGCATGCCCTGGTAAGGCCGCGTCGCTGGGGGATCGATTGGTACGAACATTTTCAGTCGGGTTCTGAGGCCAGAAGCGAGAGGCCAGGCGCTGCCTCATTGCTACTTCGGGGCTGTCAGGAACGCGTCGGCGAAGGTCCCCAGTGAGGGTACGGGAAGCCCTGATCGCGCGAAGCTGGTTAAGATTCTTCCTCCTGAGTTGGGGGATTTCTTCATCCCCCCATCCACCATCCCACATCGACCATTCGAAGTTCAGTGGCCCAGCAATTCATCTACGTCATGAAGGCGCTCACGAAGGTCGTTCCGCCTTCGCGAGTGATCCTGAACGATATCTGGCTCTCCTTCTACCCTGGCGCGAAGATCGGCGTACTCGGCGCCAATGGCGCGGGGAAGAGCTCGCTGCTGCGCATCATGGCCGGCATCGATCATGACTACAACGGCGAGGCGTGGGCGGCCCAGGGCACGAAGATCGGGTTCCTCCCGCAGGAGCCCCAGCTCGATCCGTCGCTCGATGTCCGCGGCAACGTGGAACTGGCGGTGAAGTCGGACCGGGCGATCCTCGATCGCTTCAACGAGATCATGATCGAGTTCGGCAACCAGATGAGCGACAAGCAGATGGAAAAGCTGCTCGAGGAGCAGGGGCGGCTGCAGGAGAAGATCGACCATCTCGACCTCTGGAACCTCGACAACAAGATCGAGGTCGCGATGGACGCGCTGCGTCTGCCGCCGCCTGATGCCGACGTCGCGACGCTGTCCGGGGGCGAGAAGCGCCGGGTCGCGTTATGCAGAGTGCTGCTGGAACATCCCGACCTGCTCCTGCTCGATGAACCGACCAACCACCTCGACGCCGAAAGCGTGGCCTGGCTGGAGAAGCATCTCGAGGACTTCCCGGGGACGGTGGTAGCAATCACGCACGACCGGTACTTCCTCGACAACGTGGCGAAGTGGATCCTCGAGCTCGATCGCGGGAGCGGCTTTCCATACGAGGGGAATTATTCCTCGTGGCTGGAGCAGAAGCGGACGCGCATGGCGCAGGAGGAAAAGGCGGCCAGCGCCCGGCAACGCACCCTGGAGCGGGAGCTGGAGTGGGTGCGCATGGCGCCGCGGGCGCGTCAGGCCAAGAACAAGGCGCGCATCCAGAAGTACGAGGAGATGGCCAGCGAGCAGCAGTTCGAGCGCATCGCCCAGAATGAAATCGTGATCCCGCCGGCGCCGCGGTTAGGCAACGACGTGGTCATCGCCGAGAAGCTGAAGAAGGGGTACGGCGACAAGCTCCTGTTCGAGAACATGTCCTTTGCGTTGCCGCGCGGCGGCATCGTCGGCATCATCGGCCCCAACGGGGCGGGCAAGACGACGCTCTTCCGCCTGATCAATGGCACCGAGAAGCCGGACGCGGGAAAGCTCACCATCGGTGAGACCGTGGTCATCGCCTATGCCGACCAGACGCGCACGCTGGACGGCGCGCGCACGGTGTGGGACGAAATCTCCGGGGGCCGCGACTCGATCCCGGTCGGGAAGAAGGAGATCAACTCGCGGGCGTATGTGTCGGGCTTCGGCTTCCGGGGCGCCGACCAGCAGAAGCTGGTGGCAAACCTGTCAGGAGGCGAGCGGAACCGCCTGCACCTGGCAAAGACGGTGATGACCGGAGGGAACCTCCTGCTGCTCGACGAGCCGACGAACGACCTCGATGTGGACACGCTGCGCGCGCTGGAGGTCGCCCTGCTCGACTTCGCCGGCTGCGCGGTGATCATTTCCCACGACCGCTGGTTCCTGGATCGCGTTGCGACGCACATCCTCGCCTTCGAGGGAGACAGCGAGGTAGTCTGGTACGAGGGGAATTACCAGGGCTACATCGAGGACCTGAAGCGCCGGAAGGGACCTGATGCCGACCAGCCGCATCGGATCAAGTATCGGAAGCTGGTACGGGCATAGAACCTGACGGCGCGAACTGCCGAACGGCGCGAACTGCCTGACGGCGCTGACTGCCGGACGGCGCGGACTGCCGAAGGGCGCGAACTGCCGAAGGGCGCGAACTGCCGAATGGCGCGGACTGCCGAACGGCGCGAACTGCCTGACGGCGCGGACTGCCGAACGGCGCGAACTGCCGAACGGCGCGGACAGCCGAACGGCGCGGACTGCCGAACGGCGCGGACTGCCGAAGGGCGCGGACTGCCGAACGGCGCG
>DAIUET010000071.1:0-11571 GCA_036845045.1 Gemmatimonadaceae bacterium
ATCGACGACGTGTCTGCTGTGGTGATGGCCTGGTACCCGGGCGAACAGGGCGGGTCCGGCGTGGCCGATGTGCTCTTCGGCGACGTGAACCCCTCGGGCAGGTTGCCGATCACCTTCCCCCTCGAGGAAGGCCAGCTTCCCCTGGTCTACAACCACAAGCCGACCGGTCGGGGCGATGACTATCTCGACCTCACCGGGCATCCACTCTTCCCGTTCGGGTTCGGACTCAGTTACACCGACTTCGAATACGACCTGCTGCGCATTCGGCCAGACACCATCGGTGCCACTGACTCGGCACTGGTGAGCTTCGTGGTCAAGAACACGGGAACACGGGCCGGACATGAGGTGGTGCAGTTGTATGTGCGGGACGTGCTCGCGTCGGTCGCGCGGCCGGTGCAGGAGTTGCGCGGTTTCCAGCGCGTCAGGCTCCTCCCGGGCGAAAGCCGGCGGATCGTGATGCGCCTGCGCGCCTCGAGCCTCGGGTTCCGCGACCAGTCGGGCCGCCGAGTGGTGGAGCCGGGAGCGATCCGGATCATGGTAGGGAGCTCTTCGCGCGACATCCAGCTGCGCGGATTCCTCAACCTCCAGCGCACCGCGCGTTGAACCCTGCCCTCCCCGGGCACAGTTTTCACGCCTCACCGGCATCGCCAACTGTTCAGGAGCAACCATGGGCGACACGGAAAACAGGGACGACACTCTCGAACTGGCGCCAGACGGCGATCACCCCGTGGATCGGCGCGGCTTCATGCGCAGCGCGCTGGCTTCAGCGGCGCTCGCCGCCGTCCCCGCCAGCCTGACAGCTCAGGGCACTGGAGGACGTGGCCAGGCCACCGCGCCTCCACCGCGCCCGCTCGGCAACGGCGAACCGCCGGCCATGGTCTTCCAGCCGTACCCTGGCGGAACCGGCGCATACCTCGAGAAGATCGCGCGCGAACGCGGTCGCGAGGCGTTCGAACGCTCGCGCTTCACCGTCGAAGGCTGGCGCGGTCCGGTCCCGACGCTGGAAGAGGAGATCGCGTACCTGCCTGTGCACCGGCTGGCCGCGCTCCTCCAGTCGCGACGCATCTCCGCCGTCCAGTTGACCGACATTTACCTGAACCGGATGAAGCGGCTCGACCCGCAGCTGCTATGCGCGGTTTCCATCCTGGAAGGACAGGCACGTGAGGCAGCGCAGCAGGCGGACGCGGAGATCCGTGACGGTCGGTACCGCGGCCCGCTGCACGGCGTCCCGTATGGCATCAAGGACCTCTTCGCGGTGCGCGGCACGAAGACCACCTGGGGATCGAAGGCGCACCAGGACCAGGTGATCGACGTCGATGCCGAGGTCTACACGCGCCTTCGCGAGGCTGGGGCGATCCTCATCGCCAAGCTCGCGACGGGCCTCTTCGCGCAGGGCGACAACTGGTATCGCGGACAGACGAAGAATCCGTGGAACCTCGCCCAGGGGTCGAGCGGTTCGTCGGCGGGGCCCGGCTCCGCCACCGCCGCGGGTTGCGTGGCCTTCGGCATCGGCACGGAGACGCAGGGCTCGATCGTTTCGCCAACCATCCGCAATGGCCTGAGCGCCCTGCGTCCCACTTTCGGGCGCGTCAGTCGGTATGGCGGCATGGTGCTCGCGTGGAGCATGGACAAGGTCGGTCCGATGTGCCGGACGGTTGAGGATTGCGCGCTCGTCTTCAACACGCTTCACGGAGCCGATGAAAAGGATCCGGCGACGGTGACCGCGCCCTTCCGGTTCGATCGCGACATCGACCTGAAGCAGCTCCGCATCGGCTACGACGAGGGAACGGGCAATAACGCCGCCCCCGCCGCGGTCGTCGAGAAGCTGCGCGAGCTGGGTGCTCAACTGAAGCCGATGCCCCCGCGTCCCAGCTCGCAGGGCATCAGCGGGCTCGGAGTCGAGTCGGCCGCCGCGTTCGATTCGTACATCGCCACGCTGCCGCCGCAATACGTCGATTCAGTGCTGGCAGCGTCGGGCCGTCGTGGCGGAGGCGCTCCCGGCGCTGCGACGCCTGGTGCGGCCACGCCAGATAGTGGCCGGCGCGGCGGTGGCGGCGGACGCGGCCCGGCGGGCGATAACAGCCCTGGGTCGGCAGTGACCCGATTCGGCCGGGGACGGACCACACCAGCCCTCGATTACATGCAGGCCCAGCGCCGACGCTACCTCCTCATTCACGAGATGGCGGCGGTGATGAAGGATTTCGACATGTACCTCACGGGCAGCGGCGATGTCGCCCTGACCAACCAGACCGGCCATCCCGCCGTGGTATTTCCCTACCGCATGTCGGACGGCCCGAATTCACAGCCCGTCTGCACCACCATCATCGGCGCCCTGTTCGCCGACGACGCCATCCTCTCTGTTGCGCATGCGTACCAGCAAGCGACCGACTGGCATACCCGGCACCCGAAACTCTAGATGACACCTCCCCTCGTCGGCGTGATCATGGGCTCGAAGACCGACCACGAGCACATGCAGCACACCTGTGCCACGCTCGACGCCCTCGGCGTGCCTTACGAGACCCGGATCGTCTCCGCGCACCGCACACCCGACTGGATGTTCGAGTACGCCAGCAGCGCCGAAGGCCGCGGGTTACTGGTGATCATCGCGGCGGCGGGCGGCGCGGCGCACCTGCCCGGGATGACGGCGTCGAAGACGCTGTTGCCTGTGTTAGGCGTACCGATGCCGGTCACGGCGCTGCAGGGGCAGGATGCCCTCCTGTCGATCGTGCAGATGCCGGCCGGTGTGCCCGTCGGAACCCTGGCCATCGGGAAGCCGGGGGCGATCAATGCGGCCATTCTCGCCGCCGAGATCGTGGCGCTCAGGCACCCGGAGGTGCGCGAGCGGCTGCGGGCGTGGCGGGATGCGCGCCGCGACGAGGTGCTGACGCAATCGCTTCCGTGACGGTCATCCGGCCCGGGGCCTCCATCGGCCTCCTCGGGGGCGGACAGCTGGGCCGGATGACCGGATACGCGGCGCGATCGTTAGGCTACGACGTGCACGTGCTCGATCCCGATCCGGCCTGTCCGGCACGGGCGATCGCCAGCCGGACGATCACGGCGCCGTTCACCGACGCCTCCGCCGCGGCGGAGCTGGCCCGCGGGGTAAACGTCGTGACGCTCGAAATCGAACAGATCGGCGCGGAGGCGTTGGCGGCCGTGTCGGCGCTCGTCCCCCTGCGCCCCTCCGCGGATGCCGTCGTCATCGTCCAGGACCGGCTGCGCCAGCGCGCCTGGCTCGACGCGCACGGCTTCCCGCTGGGCGCGTGGCGTAGCGTGAGCTCGGCCGACGAAGCAGAGCAGGCGGTAGCCACCCTGGGGCGTTCGGTCTTCAAGAAACCGGTCGGCGGGTACGACGGCCGCGGCCAGGCCCGGGTGGGACATGCCGGCGAGGCCGCAACCGGCTGGCGGTCGTTAGGCTCGGGCCCCGTGCTGGCGGAGCAGTTCCTCGACATCGACCTCGAGCTGTCGGTGCTCGTGGCAAGGCGCGAGGACGGCCTCATGGCGACGTATGAGCCCGCGATCAATCACCACGTCAATGGGGTGCTCGACTGGTCGGTCTGGCCGGCGTCCCTGCCCGATCGCGTGACGGCCGAAGCCCGGCGCGTCGCCCAAGGGATCGCAACGACGCTCGGCATCGTGGGACTCATCGCGATCGAGATGTTTCTCACGCGGGACGGGCGACTGCTGGTGAACGAGCTGGCGCCGCGTCCGCACAATTCGTATCACCACACGGAGCGCGCGGCGTCCACCAGCCAGTTCGAGCAGTTCGTGCGCGCGGTGTGCGGGCTGCCGCTCGGGTCAACGGAGGTGTTGAGAGCCGGTGCGATCGCGAACCTGCTCGGGGATCTGTGGGAAGGTGGTGCGCCCGATTTCGAGGCGGCGTTAACGGTGCCTGACGTACGCCTTCACCTGTATGGAAAAGCGAGCGCGCGTCCGGGCCGGAAGATGGGCCATCTCTCGGCGATCGCCGATACTGTCGATGAAGCGAAAGCAAAGGTCCTGTCGGCGCGAAATCTCCTCTCGAACCGCCTTCGACCGGCAAACGGCTTTCACGAGCGCGCGGAAAAACACTGACCTGAGCGGGAACCAGAGGCAAATGCTACCTCAACCCGCAGCGACCACCACAGAACCGAAGCGACGATCCCGGCGGCTGTACTCGATCAGCGCGGCGTCGAAATCACGCGCCGTGAACTCGGGCCACATCCGCCGCGAGAAGACCAGCTCCGCGTAGGCGCACTCCCAGAGCAGAAAGTCACTCAATCGCTGCTCACCGCCCGTTCGCACCAGCAGGTCCACGTCCGGCGTAATCGCGTGGTCGTGTGACGCTTCGGCCAGCGCCTGCGTGAATCGATCTCGCGAGACCCGGCGTCCACCCGAACGGCGGGCGGCTTCCACGATGGCGTCGCGCGCGGAGTAGTCCACGGCGATCCGGAGCCGCATCGCGGCGCAGTGGCTGGTTGCCTGTTCGGCGGACTCGATCGCGCGCACCAGCGCCGGCGCGAGCCGGTCGCGACGACCCACAATCGAAACCCTGATCCCCGTCTCCACGCAGCGCGGCACCTCCGCCGCGAGGTAGCGCCGGAACAGGGTCATGAGTGCACCGACTTCGTCCCCCGGTCTCCGCCAGTTGTCCGATGAGAAGGCGTAGAGCGTGAGCACCGGAATGCCCGTGCGGCGCGCATGTTCGACGACGCTGCGCACGGTCCGCGCGCCCGCGAGATGTCCCGCGGTACGAGGGCGACCTCGCTGGCTCGCCCACCGCCCGTTGCCGTCCATGATGATGGCGACGTGCCGGGGAAGGTCGGTGGGTGCCTCCAGTTCCTGTGGCGCGTGGCCGGTGGCCTGTGGCCTCATTTTGCGCGCGTGGCCCTGATGATGGCTTCCATGTGATCCAGGTAGCGCTCGAGCGCCCGGCGCCCTGTCGTGGTCAGCGCGTACTCCGTCCTGGGCATCCTTCCCTCGAAGGACTTTTTGCACGTGATGTATCCCGCGTCCTCGAGCTTGCGGGCGTGAACGCTCAGGTTGCCGTCCGTCGTCTGCATCAGAGCTTTCAGCTCGTTGAACGTGAGGGTCTCGTTTACGGCCAGCGCGCTGACGATCCCCAGTCGCTGGCGTTCGTGGATGAGACGATCGAGGTCCGCCGGCTGTGACTCGGCCTTTCCGCGCTCGACCCTGGGCGGCGCCGGGACTTCCCGTCCCGCCGACCCGGCGGCCTTTCGGCGATCGTCCGCCAATGCGCTCCTTTTACCCACCGTACCTCCTCGCGATATGAAAACCGAACACGATGTGCAACACGCCGAACCCGGCGATCATCATCCAGTTGGCCAGTTCGGGTGGCAGCAGCAGCGCGACCACGCCCGCCACCATGAACGAGACGCCCATCACGGGCACCACCGGCACCGACAGGGCGCCTCCCGCGGTCACACCGGCGCCGTACAGGAGCAGCCACATACCGACGAGCAGGTCGCGGGGTGCAGCCGGTGTGAGCGCCGCGGTCAGCACCGCTCCGGCCAGCAATGTCGGCGTGAAGGCGAGCGCGAATTTCCGGCCCGGCCCCGAGTCGACGGGCAGCCCGAGCGCCTGTGCCTTGCGCGCCGTCAACGTGAGCTCGATCACCACCGCGGCGGCGGCCGCGGCGACCCAGGCGGCGAGCCAGGCGTTCGCGGTGGTCTGCCGGGCCGCCACCACCCCGGCAATGAGCGCCATCGCACCGATCGCGTAGATCCCGGTGCCCGAGACCGCCGTGAACGAACCGGCTCGCTCCATCGTCTGCCGGATGAAGCTCAGGTTGTCGATCGCCCGCTCATGGAGCGCGGGCGGCTCGGCGGGATCAGTGGGCACGACGGGTCGTGCGCTGGGCGCGGGTGTCACATCGCGAAATTTCATCGTCAGGCAGGCGTATTGTCAAGTACTTTACGTCACCAAGTAGGCGCGGCGCACGGTACCACCGGAACGTCAGAACGGCGTCAGGGACACGACCATGGAACTGTACGTGTGGTGCCCCGGTCCGCTCCGGTACTCGCGCGAGCGGGTCACGGCGCGGTACTCCACGATCACCGAGCGCACCCTGATGCCGGCGCCAATCTCGTACTGGTAAACGTCGGAGATTCGCGCCACGCGACGCGCAGGCCGGCGCAACGTTCCGTCGAGCGACATGTCACGCGCGACATACTCGCTCCGGGCGCCGGCAGACAGCCACCACTCCGACGCCGGCCGGCCACGCCAGAGGGCGGGATGCCACGGGTGCGACAGATTGCGCCCCAGGCGTACGGAACCACCCGCTTCGGCATGGGTGCGGATGTTGCCCATCGAGAGCGCGAATTCGGGCGCCATCTCGAAGGCCAGCCCGCGCGGTCCTCCGCGGCGAATCATCAACTCCGACCGGCGGTACTCGAGTACCACACCCGGCTCGAACCCGATCTGCGTTTCCCAGCCGCTCGCCCGCTCATTGAATCCGATCCGGTGCGCGATCTCCTGCGCGAGCGCGCCCCCCGCCGGAGGTCCGGTCACGCCGGCCGACACGCTGGTGGCATGAAGGGAGCGCTCGGAGGAGACGCGGGCCGTCCCGCTCACGAACAGCCAGGCGAAGTACGGGCGCTCGAGTTCCCACTGCTCCACGGTGTGCGGCGTCCGGTCGAGGTGCGGGGTGTAGAGGTCCTGGCCTAACGTGACGACCGTGGACCGGCAGCGCGTGGGCCCGCTCGCCGTGACACAGTCGGGGATGCCGCGCGCAAAGCGTGCCCCCCACCACGGAGCGGCCTGTGATTCGAGGGAGGCGCGCACGCCGTTGGTGTACTCTTCATCGGGCCTGCGCGTGTGGCGCTGCCAGAAATTGTAGACGTCGTTATCGAGCCGGAGCCGCGGCCGCCAGGACGCCTGCGCCATCGCGCTCCGGGGGACACCGATCGCGCAGCCCAGGGCTGTTGCCAGGAGCAGCAGGAAGTGCGTGCGGCAGGATGATCGTTGCGTGCGGCCCGGAATCATCATGTGCGGCGCTGGAGGTGTTCGCGGCGCAAGATTAGCGGACGGACCTCGATACCGGAATTGCCGTGCCGCAACGCGTTCCGTTAATTGGCGGAATGTCCGACCGGTCAACGGCCATCCGCGCGTGAGCGCGCGCAAGAGGAAGGCGGGCGCCGAACCGCTTCCCGGAGACGCATCGCCCGTCAGCCGCCTGGCGCGATTCCTCCCCGCCCCGCCGGCCGGTGCCACGCCACTCGAAGCGCGCACGACATGGGTGTTCCTCCTCTCCATCGTGCTGCTGGTGCTGTTCCAGTACTTCGGCAAGCCGGAGTCGTACCGCGGCGCAATGGCCGCGCGGTTACAGCCGGTGGCCGATGCACTGCTGGGTCCACACGCGAACATGGCGTCGGTCGCGCACTGGGGCGTGATGTCGATCGTCCTGCGCCTCCTGATCCCGTTCGCCGTCATCCTGTTCGTCTTCCGCGAGCCGCTGGCGAACTATGGCTGGCGCTGGCGCGGTACACTGAAGCATGCGCCGTTGTACGTCGCGCTCTACCTCATCATGGTGCCGCTGATCGTCTGGGCGTCGACGCAGGGCTCCTTCCAGCAGAAGTACCCGTTCTACAAGGGCGCCGCTGAGGGTGGCGCTTCGTTCTGGCTGTACGAGCTCTTTTACGGGGCGCAGTTCGCCGGCGTGGAATTCTTCTTCCGGGGATTCCTGACCTTCGCGCTCTTCCGGCGCTTCGGGTACAACGCGCTCCTGATCATGGCGATCCCTTACGTCATGGTCCACTTCAACAAGCCGCTGCCGGAAACGTTCGGTGCGTTAGGCGCGGCGCTGGTGCTGGGCGCGCTGGCGTTGCGGGCCGGCAGTTGCGTCCCCGGGATCTTCCTCCACTGGGCCGTCGGGATGACGATGGACATCCTCGCGATCGGCAAGTCGGTCGGAGGACTGGGACCGGCGTTGAAGGCGATTTTCCAGGGCTGAAGCAGGCCGGACGGAACCCCGCGCGATCGTCAGGCGCGGATCGCGCAGGGAACGCCGCTGACATGGCCCGGCTCGCGAACCCCCGCCCGTGGTCGCGGGGTACCGCCAGAATCTCTCGATGTGGGAGCGAATCAATGGATCCCCTCGTTATCGGTATCATCGTCCTCGCGCTCGCCGTCATCGGCGTGCTGCTGTGGCAGCAACAGCGGACCCAGCGACTCCGGTCGCGTTATGCAACGGAATACGATCGGACGGTCGGGCAGCTCGGCCGGCGAAAAGGCGAAGCCGAGCTGGTGAATCGGGAGCAGCGAGTCCGCCAACTCGACATCCGACCACTGTCCGCGACCGAACGGGAGCGCTTCGTGGCCGACTGGCGCCGGGTCCAGGAGCAGTTCGTCGACGATCCGAAAGGCGCTGTCACCCGGGGAGATCAGCTCGTTGACGAGGTCATGCGGGCTCGCGGGTATCCGGTGACCGACTTCGATCGCCAGGTGGCGGACCTTTCGGTCGACCACCCTCGAGTGGTCCAGAATTACCGGGTCGCCAGGGACATCGGCGGGCGACACGCACGGGGCGCTGCATCGACCGAGGATCTCCGGCAGGCCATGGTCCTCTATCGTGAGCTCTTCGAGGACCTCCTCGAAACGGCCCCGGCGGGCGATGCGCGGCTGGAGCGCGTCGTGGCAAGTCCCGTGGAGCGCGCAGACGCGCTGAGGGATGATCCTCCGCGACGGCCGCGTCCGGACATTGACAGGGAGGTAAGGCCATGAGGAACGAGCATCGAGATGACCGCGCGCCGACGACGGCCGATCTTGCTGACGCCGCGAATGCCGCAGCGCGGCGGACGGGCGATCGCAGCGATCCCCTGGATCGCGAGGTAGCCCTTCGCCGCGATGAGGCGCTGTCGGATGCGGATTCCGACATCCGGCTGCTGCCTGACGAGATCGTGGATGACCTGCGACCGCGGTGGGCAGACATCCAGGCGTCCTTTGTCGATGAGCCGCGCCGCGCCGTCGAGCAGGCGGACGCGCTGGTCGCCGATGCCATCGGGCGATTGGCAGAAGCCTTTGCGCAGGCGCGATCGACACTCGAGCACGACTGGGATCGCGGCGAGGAGGTCTCGACGGAGGACCTGCGATTGGCGCTTCGTCGTTATCGCGCCTTCTTCGACCGCCTGCTGCAGATCTGAGCGGATCAAATCACACCAGCGCCTTGCGTCGGTACCTGGTTACTTCACAGGTCTCGCGCGCAGGGCGCTGTCGGCGCGCGTGCGCACCCACTCGAAGTACGCCTTGAGCTGTCCCTGCGCCAGACCGGTGTCGGCCTGCGCCCGAGCGGCCGCCGGATCGCCTGATTCGAGTAACGACAACGCCAGCCCGAAGCGCGCATCAGGTCGACCCGGCATGATCGCGAGTGCCGAACGGTACAGCGGCAGGGCCGGCCCGTAGAGACCCGCCTCGCGGTATTTCGTGGCGAGGAAGTTGTACGGATCGGAATCGTTGCGTGAGAGCGCGATCGCCCGCCGCAGTTCCCGTTCGCCTTCGGCGCCGCGGCCGGCGGCGAAGAGTTCCATCCCGTACACGTAGTGAGCGCGGTAGGAGAGTGGCGCGTCCTTCACCGTCTGCGTGAACAACGTGAGGTTGTCGCGCCAGACCCCATTCCGCGTCGCGCTCCGGACAACGCCGAGGACGGCGAGAACGGCGACGGCGCTAATCAGTCCTCGCCTGGCGGGAGCCGTGGACGCCTGCCGAGCGATCCCGTGTATCGCGCTGGCAAACAGCAGCGCAGCGCCGACACTCGGAAGCATCAGTGTCCGTTCCTGCAGCACGACGCCCGAGACGAGGTTGCTCACTGGAAGAAACGTGATGGCCAGCCACGCCAGCCCGAACGCCACCGCGCGGTTTCGCGTCAGCGACGCGATGAACGCCACAATGAAGGCGACCACCAGAACGATGCCCAGTAGACTCAGAAGCCCAGGCCCATCGACGATTTCGATCTGCTGGGGTCCGTATTCGGCGGACAGGTGCGCCGGCCAGACCAGGAGCCGTACCCACTCTGGAATGACGCGCAGCATCGTCCAGATCCGCGTCGACAGGTCCATTTCGACCGGGTTCTGCTCGCCGAACAGCGAGCCGAGAACGAGTGTGCGCGATGCAACGACGGCCACCGCCACGACCGCGACGATCGCCAGGAGCCGGAACACCGGCCGCCGATCGCGTCGTTCTCCCGGGATCAGCCACTCAGCCGCGGCAATCAGCAGCGGGAGGAGGAGTGCATGCTCCTTGGCCAGTGCCGCGCCGCCGTACAACACACCGATCGCCACGGCCTGCGGAACGGTTGGCCCTCCCCGCCGCCGTGCACGAAGGTACAGCACCAACGCCGCGACAACTCCGAGCCCGGCCAGCAGCTCGGCCTGCCCTACCACGTTGGCGACAGCCTCGGTGTGAACGGGATGCGCCGCGAACAGCACCGCGCCGGCGGCAGCGGGAATCTCATCCAGCCACTCGCGAAGCAACATCAGGACGGCAACTGCCAGCAGGACGAACAGCGCTATGCTGACCGCGTGAAAGAACAGTGCGTTGCCGTTTCCCGCCGTCCATTGCAGCGCATATCCCAGCACGGACAGCGGGCGATACAGCGATTCGCCGTACTGGGGCGGCCAGTAGGAAGAACTGAACAGCGTCCACCACGACGACAGGTCATGCACCCTGGCATTGCCGGCGACGATCGGGATGTCGTCGTACGCAAAGCCATTGCCAAGGCTCGTGACTGACGCCGCGAGCGCTATGGCAGCAACTATGAAGCTGTTCCGATGGGTGACGACGTCCATGCTTCCGGCAGTCCGGTGACCGTTCCCAGATAGGACGTCATCAACGGGAGTGCTGGTAACGGATTGGAGCTCGCCGTACTCGGGAGGGCGTCCGGTACGGGCATGGGCTTGCCGGTCTTTGCGTCCACCGTCACGAAATGAACCTTGGCCAGCGTGCGAACGCGCCGGTCCGCAGCGCCGGCAACTACCGCCCGTACCTCGAAACTCGATGTGCCGAGGTTCTCGACCCAGCTCCCGATTTCCAGGGTCTCACCCACGAACGATGGTCGAACGTACGTGAGCTCGACATGCCGGGCCGGAAAAGCCATGCCGGCGCTCGCGTACTGCATGATCGAGAAGCCCACCAGGTCGTCGAGCGCCTCGACGCGGTGACTCATGATCATGTTGAGGTACGCGCCGGAGGCCAGGTGGCCATACGGATCGGCATCGGCAAACTTGACCCGTTCCCGGCTCAAGAGCACACGCTGCCGGAATTCGGCAAACGACAGGTCTATCATGTCGTCGTTAGGAAGGCGGCAGGGAGTTCATGGGAGGCAAGCCGTAAGCTAACGCCCATGGGGGCGTCGCGACCGATCCCGCATGACCTGCTCCGCCGCCCGATATCCCGATCGGCAACCCAGTTGTGGGTAAAGGACGCGCGGACGCGACGCGCCAGGGACTGGCGCGACATTCCGAGTACGGTCGCCAGCGAACGCACGGTGGATCACTCCTGCGGCTCCGATTCGAGCGACCGCGCTGCCCGAGCTCGCGCCTATTTGTCGATACCCCGGCGCGTGGTGAGGTACGTGGC
>DAIUET010000072.1:0-11533 GCA_036845045.1 Gemmatimonadaceae bacterium
TCGTCGAGCGCACGCTTTGCCGCCGGGCGGATGACCGCGGTTGTGTCGGGAGCGGGCTCGCCCGCGCCGAGGTCTATGATCTGGCGTCCCTGCGCCTTGAGCGCGCGTGCCCGTTGCGAGACAGCGATGGTCGCTGACTCACGAAGCTGTGATACGTTGCTGGACACGCTTGCCGTCGACGTCATTGAGTGGTGGTGCTCCGGAAGGTGCAGATGCCGATGGAGGCGCCTCTCACAACACGCTATACTTGGGGTCCTCGCTCCGGGCTAAGGTGTCGCCCCGCGAGCGCTTTGACAACGGACGGGAGCTTATGGGCGAGCGGGAGAGCCGCGAAACAGGCGGCACGGCACGAAGCCACAACGTCGTGCACTACATCGAGCGCGACCTGGATGCCGCCGCTCGCCTGGTGGCCGTCCACGTCGAACGGAGTGCGGACTCCGGCGGGACTCCCTCCCTTCTCGCCGTACTGCCGACGGCGGATGACGTCTTCGCACTCAGCGAATCCGTGCTCCGTCATCGGCGCGGAATACTGGCCGGACTGACCCCAATGACGTCGGCCACGCGGGCGCGTCGTGTCCTCGCGACCGGGGTGCCGGCGGTCGCTGGAACTCCATCGCTCCTCGCCAGGCTGGTCTCCGAGTCGGGCCTGGTGGTCAGTCAGCTGCAGACCCTGGTGCTGGTCTGGCCAGAAGAGATCCTTGCCCATGAGGACCAGCGCTCGCTGCTCGAGAGCGTCATCGCCGAGGTGCCCCGTTCTGCCGAGCGGATCGCCGTGTGTGCGCAGCGCACGACGGAGCTGGCGCAGTTCCTCGAACGCGCCATGTGGCGCGCCCGCGAGATGGACCACGCCATGCCCATGACACGGAGCACCGCTTCGCTGCGCGTGATCGTCGCACCGCCGGCAGAGCGGGTCCATGCGCTGCGCAGCGTGCTGGATGCGTTCGATCCCGGATCGGCGGTCCTTTTGGTCGCGACGGACGAAGGTGAAGCGAGTGCCCGGAATGCCGCCGCGATCTTCGGCAGTGGACTGCTCGATGTGGCTCGCGGCACCCCCGACCGGCGTTACAATCTGGGGATCATCCTCGATGAGGTTCCCGCCGCAGAAGTACTGACTGGAATCTCAGGCACCGTGGACGAACTGGTGGCGATCGTTCGCCCGTCGCGCCTGACGGCCCTGCAGAAAGTCGCGAGCAACACGACTCCATTGACGTGGACCGGGGCGATCGGGAACGCGCGCACCGCCAACGACGCGTTACGCGACGAGATCCGCGGCTATGCGGGTTCGGGCGGTCACGCGCCGTGGATTCCGATCG
This sequence comes from Gemmatimonadaceae bacterium, assembly GCA_036845045.1. Taxonomy (GTDB): domain Bacteria; phylum Gemmatimonadota; class Gemmatimonadetes; order Gemmatimonadales; family Gemmatimonadaceae; genus JABWBJ01. Next base: position 1,314 of record DAIUET010000072.1, read on the forward strand.
TTGAGCCCCTGCTGGAAGATCTCGATCCGGTCGAGGTTGCGGCGACCGCGCTCGCCCTGCTGGATCGGGAGCGGCGCAAGGCGAAGCGCGCCCAGGCCGCGCCGCCACCTGTTCCCCCCATGGACCGCGCCGGACCTGACGAGCGCTCCGAAAGCTTTCGTCAACGGCCGCCGCGGCGCGATGAGCGCAGTGATCGCGGAGATCGTCCGGACCGCGGATTCCCGAAGAAGCGCCCGTGGGCCGGGCGGGATGATGCGCGGAAGCGCGACGACTCGCCCCGACGCGAACCGCGTCGCGATCGCGACGACCGCCCGCCGCGCGACGACCGCGGGAGCCGCGGTCCCCGTCGTGGAGATGACATCGAGCGGGTGCCGCGGGCCGCGCGGGAAGGGCGGGAATGGACGGAGCGGGGGGAACGCCTGCGGAACTCGCGCCGTGGCCCGCGCGGCGGTGACGCCGGATGAGCGTGTCGCAATTCAGCGGCGGCTGGATCGAGGTCGTCGCCGGCGTCATGTTCAGCGGAAAATCGGAGGAACTCATGCGGCGCGTGCGGCGCGCCATCATCGCCCGCAGGCGCGTCCAGGTCTTCAAGTCGCACCTGGACTCTCGTTATGCGGGCCTGTTCTCCATCTCCAGCCACGACGGCCGCTCGGTCGAGGCCGTGCCGGTGGATTCGTCGATCCAGATCGCGCAGCGCGTCGATCCGACGGCGCAGGTCGTGGCGGTCGACGAGGCGCAGTTCCTCGATGACGGGATCGTGGAGGTCGTCACGGCGCTGGCGTCGCGCGGACGGCGTGTCATCCTCGCCGGACTGGATACCGACTTCCGCGGAGAACCGTTCGGCCCCATGCCGCGACTCATGGCGATTGCCGAGATGGTGGACAAGTTGCACGCGATCTGCGTGTTGTGCGGGGCCCCCGCCACCCGGACCCAGCGCCTCATCGACGGTGAACCGGCGGCGTGGGACTCACCGACCATCATGGTTGGCGGTCGCGAGGCGTACGAGGCGCGGTGCCGCGCCTGTCACGTGGTGCGCCCATCCAATGAGGGCCAGGCGGAGATGTTCAAAACAGCGGGGGCGCTCCGCCAGGACGGAACGCCCCGAAGGTAGTGATTCGGAGGATGCGGCTCACATATGGTCGCTGATCGCTGTTTGCTGTTCGCTACCGTTAAAAGATCTGCGCCCAGTGTCGCTGAGTCACGCGCACGAGGATGGCCGAGCCGGCGAGCGCCGACTCCACCGCGCACTTCGAGTATTGGACGTCCTGGTTACCGGTCAGCCAGCTCAACGGATCGGCCAGCGTCATGTTGGCGGCGAAAACCGCACCTGTGATCTTGGCGGTACCGTTACTCTTCAGCACGTCGTCGCGGACAATCACGATCCCGTAGAACTCCAGCAGTCCGTTGACCTCGAGGTCACCGTTGACGAGCAGGATGCCCTGCCCGCGCCCGTCGCCATTGATGTGCAGGTCCCCGTCCACGTAGATGATCGGGAAGTACCCGTAGCATCCCGCAACCCCGGGGCGGAACGGCTCCCCCCAGTTCGACTGGTTGGACTTGTCACACGTGGTGGCCGTCCCGACTGGCATGAGGTCGGCGTTATAGTTCCCGGCGGGCAGCTTGATGTCGGCGTTGGCCGTCAGCGAGTTCCACGACTCCGATCCGTACCGCACATACGTGTTCGAGTCAGCGGCCGCCGAGTCGTATGCAATGGCCGGTGTGGACGTGATGTTCATCGGCCCCGTGTTGACGTTCTTTCCGGGCGGCACCGTCACGCCGGGAACCGTTGGCGAGAGCGCCGCGCAGTTGGTCCATCCCGTGGGGTGCTGATCGTCGCCGTCGACGTTGGAGCTACCCTGCAGGTTGACGTTACCGGCGGCGGTGATGGCGCCCTTGGGATTGATCGTCGGGTACGCGATGCGCACATAGGCACTCGTCTGACGCCGCGATTCCAGCGCTGCATTCCCCATATTGGCGCGGCCTTCCGACACCACCCAGAAGGCGTTGTTGGTCAGGCGCGAAACCTTCACCCACGCCGTGTCGCCCGAGGCGATGTAGACCTGGTTCGAGTCGATCGCGCCGATCCCGAAGGTCTGGACCTGGTTCCGGGTCCGATCCCAGTTGGAGATCTCGCTGTTCAGGCCGTACTCGGCGACCGCGAACGCGCGCTGTTCGACGAGCGCGTTGCGCGTGCCGCGATACTCCTGGTTGGACGTGAAGTACATCCCCGACATCATCACCGCGAGCACGACAACGCCGAAGAGCGCCGTGATCAGGGCGATGCCGCGCCGTTCGCCCTGCCTGGCGTTGACGGCGGGCGTCTGGGGAGCGATCACGCGTTCGGTATGCATCGACGACCTCACTTGAAGTTGCGAATGGCAACCCGCATCAGGACGGAGTCCTGCAGGGCGCTGCCATTTCGTTCCGTGATCGCCGACTGGCCGGCGTTGGTGCGCAGGAAGACGTCGATGCGAGCCACGTCCTTCTTCTTGTTGACCATGTCCATGATGCGGACACCGAGGCTGTCGTAGTAGCGGAACTGCAGGCCGCTGGCGGAGTTGTCTCCGGTCGCGAACGGCCTGTAGGGACCGGCAAGCGGCGAGGGTTCCTTCCACACGCCGCTGGCAAACTCCTGGATGCCCAGGTACCACGCGCCGCTCGGCACCTGATAGATGCTGTAGCGCACCGGACGGGTGAATCGCACGACCGCACCCGTCGTCACCGAATCGGGAATTGGAGCGTCGAGGTGGTAACGCGTCCGCTTCTTGGTCGACGGCGGATCGAGTACCGGGTCCATGTAGGGCAGCCCGGCACAGTCCGACGCATTCGCGTCGATCCCGGTGATCACCCGCTGCACCCACCGATCGTCCTGGGATCCGCGTTCGAGGTATTCGTCGAACAGGAATACGGTGTCACCGACCAGCGGGCGGGTGACGTACGTCGTCAGCGTGTGCCGGGCCAGATTGGTGGGCGGCACCCAGATGTCGTCGATCGTTCGTGCGCAGATCACGGCCGAGCCGATGTACGCGCGCAGCAGCACCTCGCTCTCGCTCATCGTCAGGATGTCGCCGCCCGAGCTGGAGATCGAGCGAAACTCCGCCGGCAACACGCTGGCCCCGAGTCGCAGCTCACGCTTGGCTCCGGCGGTCTTCGATGCGTCCTTGTAGAACTGCTGCTGCTTGAGGAGGACGCGCGTCAATCCACCGCCGACGATCGTCAGCAGCAGCATCGCCACCAGCAGCTCGGGGAGCGTCAGGCCGCGGCGGCGCGCCTTCAGGCCCGGCATCAGTCGCGGCATGGGATGATACTCCGGTAGACGAGGGGCACCGTGCGGGGTGAAAACGTGACCGTGTCCGTCAGGATCTTGATGTCGTTGCCGTCAGCGATCGACCACTTCTCGGTGACGCCGAGGCGGACCAGGGTTCCCGATTGCGTTCCGGACGGCGCCAGGGTCTCGCACCGAATCGAGGCGATGGAGTCGAGGCGCGACTGCACCATGAGCGCGGCGGTCTCCTGCCTGGTCGACGTCTTGAACTGCCTGGTCAGCGTCAACGAGAAGCCGGCCATGCCGAGCAGCCCGAACGTGAGGACGAGCATGGCGATGAGGACCTCGACGATCGTCACCCCGCGCCGCGGCCGTGCAGGGCGGCGGCGCCACATCCGGCGGCGCGTCATAACGAGCAACTCCGTGGCATGAGCTGCCCGGCCGTCGTTATGCAGAGCGAGTCCTTCTTCGAGCTGCCCTGGATGCGGAAAACGCCCGTGGCCGGCAGCCGGGGATTTGCGAATCCGCGCGTGTCGAACGTGACGGACGTGATCGACGGGTCCTTGGGCGAGACAGTCACGTTGTACAGCGTCGAGAAGCTCTTCACCGGCACGACGGTCGTGGTGGTCCCCGCGCTGGACGTCACGACCGTGACCCACATCTGGTTGCCGCTCAGGAAGAGCGTGGCAGTGCGGCCCTTCTGGACCGCGGCCGCGCGGGCGGTCGCGATCGCCGCCGCCAGTTCCTCGCGCGCCGCGGTCAGCTTGTTGCGCTCCACCAGGCGCGAGAATCTCGGCATGGAGATGAGCGTCAGCATGCCCACGACGCCCACCACGATGAGCATCTCGGTGAGGGTGTAACCCCGGCGCGACCGATTCACAGATCTCCCTGGCTCTCGTGAGGCAGCGCCCGATGGCGCCAAGCGGTTGCCGGTCCCTCGCGTGAAGGACGTCGGCTCTAGCTGACGACGAGCCCCATCTGCCTTCGTAACAGGCTTAAGCCAGCCCGCGACAAGTACTTCACTCACTTCCTGTGATCGCCGTTCCGAAGCGCACGAGGCAATCGTCACTCCGGGGCCAGTTGCTGTCATTTTCGTGCCTCGCATCTGAACTGGAGCCTGAACTCCCCCGTTGCGAAAGGCGTCGGGTTCCGGGGCGAGGGATCAGCATGGGCGGCAGGTCAGTCCCGCGCTCCCTCCGGCGAGACCGGAATCGTCACTTCCTGAGGATTCGCCGTCTGCGCGTGACCCTTCGCGGCAGTCACACGTCAGGCAGACGCACGCACTTCAGGCACCAGACATCCATGAGCATCATTGCGGCCCTGCTTCCAAATCAGGACCGGCTTCGCCGCCTCCAGACTGCGATACGCGGCCGCCACCAGATCGCGCCCTGTTCCGACTGGGGGGCGCTGCACCGCTTGTGCGAGACCCAGCCCGTCGCAACCGCGGTCTTCGACCTTTTTACCGGCGGGGAGATGGGCCTCGAACCGGTCCGGCAGCTTCGGCGACTCTTTCCGAGACTCATCACGGTGGCGTACGTCGCCGTCGGCACGCCGGACCGCATCCGCGACCTGTTCGACGCGGGGCGCGCCGGCATTGATGGCCTCGTGCTCGCCGACCGGGATGACGGGCCCGATCGATTTGCGTCGCTGCTCGAGCAGGCCGAGGCGCGCAGTGTCGCCTCCAAGCTCAAGACCCTCTTTGCGGGGATGCATCCGATCGTGCGCGATGCCATCCTCATTTCGGTCACCCGGGCGCACGAGCGCCTGACGCCCGAAGTCCTGGCCCGTTCGCTGTCGCTCGGCCGCCGCGCGCTGGTGCGCCGGCTGTCGGATGCCGGATTCCCGCCGCCCCGGCGGCTGATCACGTGGGGCAGGCTCATCGTCGCCGCGCAACTGCTGGAGGATCCGCTGCGGTCCGCCGACGCCGTATCGCTGGCCCTCGACTTCCCGTCCGGCAGCGCCTTCCGCAACACCTGCCAGCGGTACCTGCATTGCACGCCGTCGCAGCTGCGCCAGCGCGGCGGCGCCGAGTACGTGATCGCGGGCCTCATGCAGGACGGACCACGCGGTGACGACGAGGCCTGACGCCTAACGCCCCGTGTGACCGGCGTGCGCCAGCCGCAGGAATTCATCCCGCGTCTTGGCATCATCCCGGAATGTCCCGAGCAGCGCCGAGGTGATGGTCATCGAGTTCTGCTTCTGTACGCCGCGCATCATCATGCACAGGTGGGATGCCTCGATGACGACCCCGACCCCGAGTGGCTGCACGGTCTCGTGGACGGCTTCGGCAATCTGGCTCGTCAGGCGCTCCTGCACCTGGAGCCGGCGCGCGAACATGTCGACGATCCGTGGCAGCTTGGAAAGGCCGAGGATCCGCCCACTCGGGATGTAGGCGATGTGCGCCTTCCCGAAGAACGGCAGCAGGTGGTGCTCGCAGAGGGAATACAGTTCGATGTCCCGGACCATGATCATGTTGTCATGCTCATCGGGGAAGATCCCCTGCCCCACCGCGTCCTCGAGCGCGAGTCGGTAGCCCCGGGTCAGCCAGGCCATCGACCGGGCAACCCGGTAAGGCGTGCGAATCAGTCCCGGGCGGGTCGGGTCCTCTCCCAGCAGTTCGAGCTGCCGGGTAACCAGCGTCTCGAAATCGGCTCGGCGCCGATCCTTGGTTTCGGTCTCCATGGAGGTCAATGCTGTCGTCGGAGGAGAAGGGACCTGCAAAGCCAACATAGCACGGCGCGGGCCCCCGCACTCTATTCCCCGGCTGGGAAACAGGGTGCATCTTCGCCCCCCCGCCACCTGAAGCTGGAAGCCCGGACCGTGCTCCTGATTGCCCTCACCGGCAACGTCGCCAGTGGCAAGACCGAAGTCGCGCGGATCTTCGCCGACCTCGGCGCCACCGTCATCGATGCGGACGAACTGGCGCGCGAAGCGGTGCGGCCGGGATCGACAGCCTTGCGCGCAATCGTGTCTCGCTGGGGCGATCGAATGCTCAACGCGGATGGCACGCTCAATCGTGCCGCGCTGCGCGGCATCGTGTTCGCGAACGAGCGCGATCGCGCCGACCTCAATGCCATCGTGCATCCCGAAGTCCGCAGGCTGCGCGACGAGCTCGTCGGCGAAGCCCGGGCACGCGGAGACGCCGTCGTGGTCTCCGCCATCCCGCTGCTCTACGAGACCGGGATGGAGAAGGAATTCGACCGCGTCATCCTGGTGGACGCGCCGGACGAGGTAAGACTCGATCGACTGGTACGACGGCGCGGCCTGAGCACGGCGGAGGCCCGGCGGATGATGGCCGCACAGATGGCGGCGGCCGACAAGCGCCTGCGGGCTGACGTCGTGATCGAAAATAATGCCGACCTGAAAGCGTTGCGTCGCGCTGTCGAGCGCGTGTGGAAAGACCTGACGGGCGCGACGGCGGAATGACATCCGGTCTTCCGCCTCAAATGCCGCGGAAATAGACTTCGCGCCGCTTCCCCCTTCTTCCAGGAATTGCCGTGGCCAACGTCCCCGCCGACCTGCTCTACACGCCCGACCATGAATACGTGAAGACCACCGATGACCCCACGGTCGTGCAGGTCGGGATCACGGACTATGCCCAGGACCAGCTGGGCGACGTGGTGTTCGTGGAGTTACCGAAGAAGGGCGCGCAGTTCGGCTCGCACGACGTATTCGGCACCATCGAGGCGGTGAAGGCGGTGTCGGAACTGTTCTGCCCCCTGGCCGGCGAAGTAGTGGAAGTCAACTCGCGCCTGGACGGCGAACCCGCCCTCGTCAACTCCGACCCCTACGGCGCGGGGTGGATGATCAAGCTGCGACTCAAGGATGCCGGGGACAAGTCCGGGCTGTTGAGCGCCGATGATTACACCAAACAGATAGGATAGAGGCGGGAAACAGGGGGCAGGAAGGAGGGATGGATTGAGGGCCCGCGGCGTGCGCCGGCGGGCCCTCGGAATTTCAACGTTATGTTCCTTCGCTGCTTCTGTTTCCTAGTCCGCGTACTCCTCGACTGGCGGACACGCACAAACGAGGTTCCGGTCACCGAACGCGTTATCGACGCGGGAAACCGCCGGCCAGAACTTCCGGTCGCGAGTCCACGGCGCCGGGAACGCGGCCTGCTCGCGCGAATAGGCGTGATCCCACGAATCCGAGACCACGACCTCCGCCGTGTGCGGGGCGTTCTTCAGCGGGTTGTCCTGCTTGTCGAGAACCCCGGTCTCGATGTCCCGGATCTCTCCGCGGATCGCGATCAGGGCGTCGCAGAACCGGTCCAGCTCCGCCTTCGATTCACTTTCCGTCGGCTCGATCATGAGCGTCCCGGCCACCGGGAACGAGACGGTCGGCGCGTGGAACCCGAAGTCGATGAGTCGCTTGGCGATGTCCTCGACCTCGACCCCGCTCGCACCCTTCACCGCGCGCGGGTCCAGGATGCACTCGTGCGCCACGCGCCCGTTTCGCCCGCGATAGAGCACGGGGAAATGCTCCTCGAGCCGGTGGGCGATGTAGTTCGCGTTGAGGATCGCCACTTTCGTCGCTTCCGTGAGCCCACTGCCCCCCATCATGTGGATGTAGACCCACGAGATGGGCAGGATCGAGGCGCTCCCCCAGGGCGCCGCCGACACGGCACCTAACGATGAACGCCCCTCCTGCGGCACCACCGGGTGCCCGGGGAGGAACGAGGCCAGGTGCGCCGCGACGCCGATCGGACCCATCCCCGGGCCACCACCGCCGTGCGGAATGCAGAAGGTCTTGTGCAGGTTGAGGTGGCAGACATCGGCGCCGATGTCCCCGGGACGGGACAGCCCGACCATTGCGTTCATGTTCGCGCCATCCATGTAGACCTGCCCCCCGTGCTGGTGCACGATGCGACAGATCTCGGTGATCCCCTCCTCGAACACGCCGTGCGTGGACGGATAGGTCACCATCAGGGCCGCCAGGTTGGCCGAGTGCTCCGCGGCCCGGGCCCGGAGATCCTCGAGGTCGATGTCCCCGTTCGCCCCCGTCTTCACCACCACGATCCGCATCCCGGCCATCGCCGCGCTGGCCGGGTTGGTGCCGTGCGCGCTGTGCGGAATGAGGCAGACGTTCCGGTGGCCTTCGTTGCGCGATTCGTGATACGCGCGGATCACCAGCAGCCCGGCGTATTCCCCCTGCGATCCAGCGTTAGGCTGCAGCGACACCGCCGCGAAACCGGTGATGTCGCACAGGTCCGACTCCAGCGTGCGGAACAGCTCGCGATACCCCTCCGTCTGCGACGCCGGTGCGAACGGGTGGATCCGGCCGAACTCCGGCCACGTGATCGGCACCATCTCGGCGGTGGCGTTGAGCTTCATGGTGCACGAGCCCAGCGAGATCATCGAGTGCACCAGCGACAGGTCCCGCGACTCGAGCTTGCGCATGTACCGCAGCATCTCGTGCTCGGCGTGGAACCGGTGGAATACCGGATGCGTGAGAAAGGCGCTCGTCCGCGCGAAGCGCTCGTCGTACCGGTCGTCGATGTCGTCGGCCAGCGACGCCACCGTGAAGGTGAGCGGGGCGCCCCCGTTGAGCGCGACCAGGACGTCGCTGACGTCGGCTTCGCCGACGGTCTCGTCGAGCGCAACCACCACGCTGGTGCCCGACGCCTTGCGGAGGTTGATCCCCAGCTTGCGGGCCGCGCCCAGCACCTTGCCGGCGGTGCTGCCGGCGAGGTCGATGCGGACCGTGTCGAAATAGTCGGCGTGCGTGACGGTATGTCCGAGGCGCGCCGCGCCCGCGGCGACGAGCGCCGCCATCCGGTGCACCCGCCGGGCAATGCGCGCCAGGCCGTCCGGGCCATGCCATACCGCGTACATGCCCGCGATCACCGCCAGCAACACCTGGGCCGTGCAGATATTGCTCGTGGCCTTCTCACGCCGGATGTGCTGTTCCCGCGTCCCGAGCGCCATGCGCAACGCCATCTTCCCGCGCGTGTCCCGCGACACGCCGATCAGCCGGCCCGGAATGAGGCGCTTGAACTCGTCGCGCGTCGTCATGAAGGCGGCATGCGGCCCACCGAAGCCTAACGGGACGCCGAACCGCTGCGAGTTGCCCACGACCACGTCGGCGCCCCACTCGCCCGGCGGGGCGAGCAGCGTCAGCGCCAGCAGGTCGGTCGCCGCGATCAGCAGCGCATCGGCGGCATGGGCCCGGTCGGCGACCTCGCGCCAGTCGACGATCGCCCCGTCGGTGGTCGGGTACTGGACGATGACCGCGAAGACACCCTTTCCGAACTTCTTCGCCTGCGCATCGCCGACGACGACCTTCAGGCCGGACGCCCACGCCCGCGTCCGGATGATGTCGATCGTCTGCGGGTGGCACTGCCGGTCGACGAAAACGGTCTCCTTCCCTTCCCTCCCCTTCACGCCATAGGCGAGATGTATCGCCTCGGCGGCCGCAGTCCCCTCGTCGAGCAATGACGCGTTCGCGATCGGCAGCCCGGTCAGATCGATCACCACGGTCTGATACGTCAGCAGCGCCTCGAGCCGCCCCTGGGAGATTTCCGACTGGTATGGGGTGTAGGCGGTATACCAGCCCGGGTTCTCCAGGATGTTTCGCTGGATGACGGGAGGCACGAGAGTATCGTGATAGCCCAGACCCAGGTAGGAGCGGAAGACCCGGTTCATCCCGGCGATCCCGCGGATTTCGTTCAACACGTCGTGCTCGGTCCGTGGCTGGCCGATCCCCAGCGGTTGCCTCGCGCGAATGGTGCCCGGGATGGTGGCGTCGATGAACTCGTCGAGCGTCGAGTAGCCGAGGGCGGACAACATCTCCTCGATCTCGGTGCTGCCAGGGCCGATGTGGCGTCGAACGAAAGTGTCGGGGTCGGCCGCCGTCGTGGCGGGTTGCAGCGTGGTCGTCATGCGAACCTCAGCGCGCTTTCGCCGCGCGTTCAAGTGGAGCCGAAAAATACCCACCCGCTCGCCGGCAGTCAGTA
>DAIUET010000073.1:0-11499 GCA_036845045.1 Gemmatimonadaceae bacterium
GTTCATCGGGCGAACGGGGCCACCGTCCCCACGTCCAGCGAAAGTGGGGACCGGTCTGGGGATACGCAATCGCGATAGTGGGTGTTCGGAAGCGGGCGGTGACATCGCCCGTGGTTACCCTCTACCGCGTTCCCGTCGCCGGGCATGCACGAACCACCAATGCACGCCCCCCAGCGCGATCACAACAACCATCTTGATCGCGTCACTCCCGGTCATGCGCGTCGCCAGCAGCAGCGACAGCACCACGCCAACGATCGCGAAGAAGGGGCCGCCCTTGACGCGGAAGAGCGCCGGTTCGACGCCAGGCGTCCTGACCCCCCGCGCATCCCGCGACCGGAAGACCAGCAGCGACGCGCACACCCCGCCGTACAGCAGCAACCGCGAGACCGCCGACAGGCTGAGGTTCCGGAGCAGGTCCGCCTGTAGCGCCAGCGCCAGTGAAATCACGGCGAAGACGATGATCGAGATCCAGGGAGTCCGGAACGTCGGATGAATCCGCGCGAAAAAGGAGGGGAGCACCCCCTGCTCGGCCATGGCCATCGTCAGGCGCGGCACGTTGAGCATGTTGCTCGCCACCCAGCCGTAGACCGATATGAGCGCGGCCGCGGTGATGATGACCGCCCCGCTGCCGCCGAACATCACCCGCGCCGAGGCCGCCAGTGGCCGGTTGGTCGCCCCCGGTTCCGTCAGCGTGACCAGCACGGTCAGCTGCGCGGCGAGGTACACCACCGTCACCAGGGCCAGTCCCGCGATCAGCGCAAACGGCGCATCCCGGCGCGCGTCTTTCGCCTCGGCCATCGGGATGAGCGCCGACTCGAAGCCGCCGTACGCGAACATCAGCAGGACCATCGCGTCGAGCCAGCTGCCTAACGTGGAGCCGCTCCCGATGACGGAGGGCGCGGCCTTTCCCATCGCCAGCCAGGCAATGCCCAGGGTCCCGAAGACGATCAGCGGTACCAGTTTCACGATGGCGAACACGTTGCTCACCGCGGCGCCGGAGCCGACGGAGCGGATGTTCACCAGCGCCTGCAGCCCGATGAAGGCGATCGTCACGGCCACCTGGGCCGGCCGGCTGGCCGCCGCGGGCCAGAGTTCGACCAGGTACGTGGTGAACAGGTTGGCCTGCACCGCCGCCGTGATGCAGCGGACGAAGTAGCCCATCCACGCCATCTGGATGCCGATGAACGGACCGAAGGCGGCCGTCCCATAGAGGTACGCGCCGCCCGCTCTCGAGAACCGCGACGCCACCTCCGCGAACGAGAAGATCATCGTGCCGGTCAGCCCCGCCGCGATGAGCCACGCCCACATCGACGACCAGCCGAGTGAGGCGCCCAGCGTGCCGGGCAGCACAAAGACACCAGTGCCGATGATCGTGTTGAGCACGAGCGCCGCGAGGCTCCAGCGGCCGATCGCCTGAACGACGGTGGGTTGCGACGCTGAGGTGGTCATCCGGGGACCGGGGACGGGGGACGGGGATCGGCCGCCGGGGAAAGTGTCCTCCCGCGAGGCCATCCGAAACCGGCGCCGAAGGACCGGCGTACGGGTCGCGGTCCCCGGTACCCGGTACCCAGTCCCCGATCTCATGCAAGCAATCCTGCGCGACATCCGCTACGGCATCCGCTCGCTGGCCAAGGCCCCCGGCCTGGCATTCGTCGCCACGCTTGCACTGACACTCGGCATCGGCCTGACCGCCGTGATGTTTTCCATCATCTACGGCGCACTGATGAAGGGCCTGCCGTTCGAGGACGGGGACCGGATCGTGCAGATGGTGCGATCCAATGCCGTGACGGGATCGCGTAACATGGGAACCCCGATCACCGATTTCGTCGATTACCGCGCGCAGCAGAAGTCGCTGTCGTCGCTGTCGGCGTACTATGGCGGCACCGTCAACGTGAGCGGCGAAGTCGAAGCGGAGCGCTTTACCGGGGCCTGGGTGACCGCTTCGGCGTTCGAGCTCAGTCGGGTTCGGCCGCACCTCGGCCGGACTTTCCAGGCGGGAGAGGACACGCCCGGCGGTCCCCGCGTCGCCATCCTCGGCTACGGGATGTGGCAGCGCCGGTTCGGCGGCGATTCCGCGATCATCGGAAAAGCGCTTCGGGCGAACGGCATCCCCTACACGGTCATCGGCGTTATGCCGGAAGGCTTCCGGTTCCCCGATGACGCAGCGATCTGGCTGCCGTTGCAGCTCGATCCGGTGGCCCTCAGGCGTGGCCAGGGACAGTGGCTCACCGTCGCCGGGCGCCTGAAGGACGGCGTGTCGATGGCGCAGGCCACCGCCGACGTCGATGCCATCGCGCAGCGGCTGGCGGCGGAGTACAAGGAGACGAACGCGAACATCGGCGCGTCGGTCATGGGCTTCGTGGACGCGGAAATGGGGCCCGAGCCGCGGCAACTGCTGTACACCATGCTCGGCGCCGTCTTCTTCGTGCTGCTGATCGCCTGCGCCAACGTGGCCAACCTCCTGCTGGACCGCGCCGCCCACAAGTCGAAGGAAGTCGGCATCCGTACCGCGTTAGGTGCGACGCGCGGGGCGGTGATCCGGCAGTTCCTTACCGAGGCGTTCGTGCTGTCCGCGCTCGGCGCCGTGTTCGGGACCATCGTGGCGTGGGTGGGTGTGACGCTGTTCAACCGGGCGATCGTCGACACGCAGCCGCCCTTCTTCATCGACATCGCGCTGCACCCACCGGTCCTGCTGTTCGTGGTGGTGCTGGCGCTGGGCGCGACGATGTTTTCCGGCCTCATCCCGGCGTACCAGTCGTCCCGGGCCGACCTCAACGAGGTCCTCAAGGACGAGACACGCGGATCGTCGAGCCTCAAGATCGGACGGATGAGCAAGGCGCTCGTCGTGTTCGAGATCGCGCTCTCCTGCGGCTTGCTGGTGGCGTCGGGACTGATGATCAAGTCGGTCACGAAGCTCAGCTCCATGGATCCGGGGTTCCGTACCAGCAACATCTTCACGGCGCGCGTCGGATTCCCGGGGACCTACACCGACACCGCCATGCAGAAGCGCTTCTTCGAGCAGCTGCGTGAGCGGCTCCTGCAGATTCCGGGGACTCGCCAGGCCGCGATCATGGCCGGCTTGCCGGCGGTGGGCGGGAATGGCGGCAGCTTCACCGTCGAGGGGGTCACGTATAACGAGGACCGGGACGTTCCCAGCACGTCCTGGAACGCGGTCTCTCCCGGATTCTTCGAGACCTTCGAGATCCGGCCGGTGAAGGGACGCCTGCTGGATGAAACCGATCGCGAGGCCGGCCTTCCGGTGGCGGTGATCAACCAGACCTTTGGCGAGCGGTACTTCCAGGGGAAGGACCCGATCGGACGTCGCATCAGGCTCGGCGGGCGCACGAGCGAAGCCCCCTGGATGACCATTGTCGGTATCGTGCCGACGCTCTACAGCGGGGACAACGATGACCCCCGTGAACCGGAATTCTATGTCCCGCTGGCCCAGCGTCACGCGAACTTCGCCAGCATGGCGGTACAGACTACCGGCAATCCCCTGGCGATCACGCAACAGGTGCGCCAGGCCGTCGCCTCGCTCAACCCCGACATCCCGATCTACTTCGTCTACAGCATGGAGGAGGCGTTCGCCCGCCCGACGTGGTTCATCCGGGTCTTCGGGACGATGTTCATGATCTTCGGCCTCATCGCGCTCTTCCTGGCGTCGGTCGGCCTCTACGCCGTCATGTCCTTCGCGGTGAGCCGCCGCACCCGCGAAGTCGGCATCCGGATGGCGTTAGGTGCCCGGAGCCGGGACGTGGTCCGCATGATCTTCGGCCAGGGGGCCTGGCAGCTGGGCGTGGGACTCGTGCTCGGGCTGGGGCTCGCCGCGGGTGTGGCCCAGCTGCTGACCATCATCCTGTTCGACGTCCAGCCGCGCGATCCGGCGATCTTCGGGTCGGTCGTCGTGGTGCTGGCGCTGGCCGGCCTCGCCGCCTGTCTTGTGCCGGCTCGGCGGGCGACGCGCGTGGACCCACTGGTAGCGCTCAGGGCGGACTGACGAGGGATTAGGGACGAGGGAATAGGAATAGGGAATAGAGAATAGATGGGATGGACTGTCGCGTAGACGTTCTCCTTATTCTCTATTCCCTATTCCATCGTCCCTATTCCCTCGTCCCTGTTCCTTGCTCTGGCTTCTCTGGACCCTCGCCGTCATTGTCGCCCTCTATGTGGCGATGGGGATCTACCTGGCGACCGTGCTCAAGTGGGAAGATGAGCAGACGGTAGGACTCAACTACTATGGCCGTCCACTGGCCGAGCGGGAGCGATTCAAGAAGCGGCTCGCGCGGCACGCTGCGCTCCTGGCGCCCGTGCTATGGCTGAATGGCCGCCTGACGACGCTCGACTTCCGCCGGGCCCGCATCCAGTACAAGGGCATCTCGGGACCAGCCGGAAGCTGCAGTGTGGAGAGCTTTCAGCGGGCTCAGACCTATCAGCCCGTCCCGCAGGACATCTTCGTCGTCACGCAGATGAAGTGCGGCACGACCTGGATGCAACACATCGTCTACGAAGTGCTCCATCGCGGCCGCGGCAACCTGGTCGAAACGGGCACCGCCATGTACTCGGTGTCGCCCTGGCTCGAAGGGCGCAAGAGCGTCTCGGTGGGCGACGCCCCGCTCATCGGGACGGAGCGTCCATCGCGAATCATCAAGACGCACATGCCGGTGGCGCTGTGTCCGTACGACCCGGCGGCCCGCTTCATTTACGTGGCCCGCCACCCGGGGTCCTGCTTCGCGAGCTGCGTGGATTTCGTGCAGGCCAATGTCGGCACGATGGCGCCGAAAATGCCCGCGTTCGAGGAGTGGTTCTGCTCGAAGGACCTCATGTGGTGGGGAACCTGGACGGATCACGTGCTCGGCTGGTGGCGCTGGTCCACCGAGCAGAAGAACGTGCTGTTCCTCTACTTCGAGGACATGAAGCGTGACCTGCCGGCAGTGGTGCGGCGGGTCGCGGAATTTCTGGACGTGGCGCCGCTGAGCGACGAGGAAGTCGCGAGCGTCGCGACCAAGTGCAGCTTCCGCTACATGCAGGAACATCAGAGTTCGTTCGAGATGCATCCGCCGCACATCCTGCAGGCGCGCGGTGGCGCGAGGCTGTTCGTGAGCGGATCGGCCGACCGCCACAAGGACGTCCCCGAGGAAGTGCGATTGCGCGTATCGAGCTGGGCCTCGCGCGAGCTTGCGCGCACCGGCTTCCCGCTGAAGAGCGCGTATCCTGACGTCGCAGCGGCCGGATGACGGTGTTCGGGGGCGTTGACCTCAGAGGGTTTTCCCTCTGCCCGCCTCCTGCGGTCGGCGTTATAACTGTGACGAACCCGACCAACCGCTGAAGGAGCTGGCAATGCTTCGTGTCCACGGACGAATCGCGGTCGCCGCCTCGGCCGCGCTGCTGACACTGACCGGCGCTCGCCTGGGTCCCGAGGTCACGGGCCGGCCCCGGGTTGGACCCCCGAGCATCGCGCTGGATTCGCTGATCCTGCGCACCTATCAGTGGCGACTCATCGGTCCCGACAAGGGTGGCCGTTCCATCGGCGCCAGCGGCGTGAAAGGTCGGCCCCAGGAGGCGTACTTCGGCGCTACCGGTGGGGGTTTATGGAAGACGACCAATGGCGGCAACGACTGGGTGCCCGTGACCGACGGCCAGATCGGATCGACGTCGGTGGGCGCGGTCGCGGTCGCGGAGTCCAACCCCGACGTCGTGTACATCGGCACCGGTGAGACCTGCATCCGCGGCAACATCATCCCGGGAGACGGCGTCTACAAATCCGCCGACGCGGGGAAGACCTGGACCAAGGTCGGCTTCAGCGACAAGCAGAACATCTCCGAGATCCGCATCCATCCCACGAATCCCGACATCGTATGGGTGGCCGCCTTCGGTTTCCACGCCGCGCCTAACGCCGAGCGCGGAGTGTTCAAGACGACGGACGGTGGTCGCACCTGGCGGAAGGTGCTGTATCGCGACGACAAGACGGGCGCGATCGACATCTCGGTGGACCGGTCGAATCCAAACGTCCTGTACGCGGCGCTGTGGCAGGCGTACCGGAACGAGTACAAGATGGAGAGCGGCGGTCCGGGCTCGGGCCTCTTCAAGTCGACCGATGGCGGTGAGACGTGGACCGAGATCACGCGCCGGCCGGGCATGCCGACGGGCGTGGTCGGGCGCATCGGCGTCGACGTCTCGGGAGCGGACCCGAACCGGGTCTACGCCCTGATCGAAAACGAGAACGGTGGCCTGTACAGCTCGGACAACGGCGGCAGCACCTGGACGCTGGTCAACTCCAACCGGAGCATCCGTCAGCGCGCATTCTACTACACGCACGTTACCGCCGACCCGAAGAACCGGGACGTCGTCTATGCGCTCAATACGGCGCTGTTCAAGTCGACCGACGGCGGCAAGACGCTGACCAACGTGGGCGGTGGAACGCACGGCGACCACCACGACCTGTGGATCGACCCGGACAATCCGCAGCACCTGGTCAACGGAAATGACGGCGGCGGCGCGGTGTCGATGCAGGGTGGTTCGGGCACCTGGTCGAATCAGAACATCCCGACGGCGCAGTTCTACCACGTGATCACGACGGGGCATGTGCCGTTCCACGTGTGTGGATCGCAGCAGGACAACAGCACGGCCTGCGTGCCGAGCGCGCCGGCTTTCGGCGGACGCGGTGGCGGTGGTGGTGGCCGAGGCGCGGGGGGCGCCGCACTGCCGCCGAACGTGGGGGGCGGGGCCGCCGGGCCGCGCTGGCCCTCGTACACGGTTGGCGGTGGCGAACCCGGTTACATCGCGCCGGATCCCAAGGACATCGACGTCTTCTTCGCCGGCACCAATAACGGCGGGTTCATGACGTACTACAACCGGAAGACCGGTCAGCTGCGCGAAGTGAATCCCTATCCCCGGCAGTACCAGGGCGAACCGTCGAGCGAAGTGAAGGAGCGCTGGCAGTGGACGTACCCGATCATCTTCTCGCCGGTCGACTCGAACGTGCTGTACACGTCGTCGCAGCGCGTGTGGAAGACGACGAACGGCGGGCAGACCTGGGAGCCGATCTCGCCGGACCTCAGCAAGCACGATCCGAAGACGATGGGGCCGTCCGGCGGCCCGATCACGCATGACATGAACTGGCCGGAGATCTACGCGGTGGTCTTCTCGCTCGCGCCCGGCAAACGGAACGTGAACGTGATCTGGGCGGGGACGGACGACGGGCTGGTCCACGTGACGCGCGACGGCGGCGGCACCTGGACGAACGTGACCCCGCCGGACATGCCCGAATTCGGGCGCGTCAGCCAGATCGACGCGTCGGCGTTCGACGACGGCTCGGCCTACGTTGCCGTGAAGCGGCCGCTGCTCGACGACATGGCGCCGTACATCTTCCGCACGCACGACTTCGGCCGGACCTGGACGAAGATCACCAACGGCATCCAGCCTAACGACTACGTGCACGCGGTGCGCGAGGATCCGACGCGCCGCGGCCTGTTGTACGCCGGCACGCGCCTCGGCGTCTATCTCTCGTACGACGACGGCGGTACGTGGGAATCGCTCTCCCTCAACCTGCCGAAGGTGCCGGTCAACGACCTGGTGGTCGAGAAGAACGCGCTGGTGCTGGGCACGCACGGCCGCAGCTTCTACGTACTCGACGACATCGAGGCGCTCCGGCAAATGACGCCGGCCATCTCCGCCTCGCCGGACCCGTTCCTGTTCCGCCCCGCCACCGCCATTCGTTCCGGTGGAAACGCGCCGATCCAGTACCTGCTCAAGCGTCCGGCGCAGAGCCTGACGATCGAGGTGATCGATGCCGCGGGACGAACCGCGTGGTCGATCGCCGGCGGAGCCGAAGCGGCAGGCGGGCGCGCCGGGGAGCCGGGTCGCGGCGGGGGCGGCGGGGGCGGCGGCGGTCGAGGTGGACAGGGTGGATTCGGAGTAGCTCCGATGAGGGTCGGGCTCAACACGGTCCAGTGGAACATCCAGTATCCGGGGGCCACCACGTTCCCGGGCATGATCCTCTGGGGCGCGTCCACTGCCGGTCCCAGGGCGGTGCCGGGCAACTACACGGTCCGCATGACGGTCGACGGCCGCCGGCTCGAGCAGCCGCTCACCGTGATCAAGCATCCGCTCTACAAGGACGTCACCCAGGCCGACCTCGAGGCGCAGTTCGCGCTGGCCCTTCGCATCCGGGACAAGCTGAGCGAGGCGAACCAGGCGGTCATCCGCATCCGCGACATCAAGGGCCAGGTCACCGATCGCCAGGGACGTTCGCGGGACGCGCGACTCAAGACGGTGGGCGACACGCTGGTGAAGCAGATCAGCGCGGTCGAGGAGGAGATCTACCAGGTGCGGAACCAGAGCGGACAGGACCCGCTCAATTTCCCGATCAAGATCAACAACCGTTTTGGGACGTTGAACCGCTCGGTAAACACGGGCGACGGGGCGCCGATCGGGAACGCCGAACCGATCTTCAATGACCTGGTGCAGGAACTGAAGGTCCAGACGGACAGGCTCGAGGAGATCCTGAACCGGGAGCTGCCGAAGCTGAACGCCGAGCTTCGTCGGCTTGGCCTTACGGAGGTCACGGCTGGTCGGACCATTTCCTGATCAACAGCGAAGAACGTAACGCAGAGAACGCAGAGGGCCGCCGAGGCGGCAGGCTCTGACCCGAGGGCTCACGCGGAGGCGCGGTGTCGCGGAGAAGAATCCGTGAATCCACGGTGACCTCCGCGTGCTCTACGGCTCCGCGTGAGCCCGCCCTTCCGACGTCACCGCCCCATGATGTAGAAACGCATCCTGGAGATTGCCCGTAGGTTGGCCATGATCTCGAGCCAAGGCGCGCTTCGCGATGTGTTCCATTCGATGGCGGAGATCCCCGACGACGAGTGGACGTTTGCGGCACGTCACCTGCGAGAAATGCGATTCGGTCCCCGCGCGCACCTGTTTCGGGAGGGGGAGGTCGTGGGGCACGTGCACTTCGTCGTCCGCGGTCTCGTGCGGATCTATCAGAACGACGACGGTCGTGAACTCGTGCACGGTTTCGATTACGAGGGACGTTTCACTGCACCCTACGAGTCGCTGATCAGCGGGCGGCCGTCCAGCATCAACATTCAGGCGATCGAGGAAACGCACACGCTCGCGCTTCCGGGCCCGGTGCTCCTCGCGTTGTATGAACGACATCCGTGCTGGGACCGCGTGGGACGGAAGATTCTCGAGGACAACTCGGCACGCCGTCAGGACAAGGAAATGCGGTTCCGGCGATACTCGCCCGAGGAGCACTACGGAGTCCTGATCGCTCGTGGTTCACCGTTCATCGAACGCGTGCCATTGCATCAGCTTGCCTCCTACCTGGGCATCACGCCGGAAACATTGAGCCGGATAAGGAGACGGCAGCGTGACGCGGCGACGGACGCCAGCGTGCAAACTTGATCCCGATCAATTCGTGAACGGCGCGAGGCGTTCATCTTGGCGGACTCACCCCGACAGGGAGTCGCCATGCAATTCGTTTGTCGTGCCTCACTCATGATCGTGACGACCGTCGCTGTACGAACATCTGCCGATGCCCAGTCCGGATCGAGCGCAGCCTGGCGGCAGTATGCCGATCCGGCGGATGCGGGATACTCCGCAGTGAAACTCGAGGCGGCGCGTCGTTATGCCGACAGTGTGCGATCCGGCGCGGTGATGGCCGTCGTGCGCGGGTCGGTCCTCGCGGCATGGGGGGACGTCAGCCGGCCGCTCGAACTGCACTCCGTGCGCAAGAGCATCGTCAGCGCGCTGTACGGCATTGCGGCCGTGGATCGCAAAGTGGATACCAGTTCCACGTTGCTCGAACTGGGGATCGACGACCGCCAGCCACTCACGCCGCAGGAGAAAAGTGCCCGCATCAGCGACCTGCTGGCGGCACGGTCTGGCGTTTACCTGCCGGCGGCATACGCCGGCGCCGACCAGGACCAGTCACGGCCGGCGAGAGGAAGCCATCCGCCAGGAACGCATTTCTACTACAACAACTGGGACTTCAACATCCTCGGTGTCATTTACGAGCGGCTCACCAACACCGATTTCTATGAAGCGTTTCGCGACCGACTGGCTGGACCGTTAGGCATGGAGGATTACCGTGACGGCGACGGATTTCGCGTGTACGAGCCCAGTGGCTCCCTGCACCCCGCGCACACGCTGCGCCTGTCGGCGCGGGACCTTGCCCGCTTCGGCCAGCTGTACCTGCAGGGGGGCCTCTGGAACGGCCGGCGGTTGATCCCTGCCGAGTGGGTCGTGGCAAGCACGACCACGCGTTCGGAAATCGGTGACGGGCGCGGATACGCGTGGTTATGGTGGACCTATGCCCCCGGTTCCCTCGGTGCCCGGTACCCGACGTTGGACAGGATGCAGGCCTTCGCGGGCAGCGGCACCGGCGGCCCGTTCGTTCTCGTCATCCCCGGGGCGGACATGGTGATCGTGCACCGCGGCGACACGGATCACGGCCGGAACGTCTCCGGTCGCGATGTCTGGACCATCGCGGAGATGATCGCGTCAGCGCGAGACGGATTGCCGAAAGTTTCGCCCGAGCTTGTGCCGATGCAACGGGACAGCCTGGCGAGCCAGGAGCCCGCGGTTCCCCGCCCGACCTACGTCGCCATTGACTCGACACTCATGGCGGAATACGCTGGCGAGTACACTATTGCGCCCGGCGTCGACGCGCGCGTGTTCGTATTCGAACGAAGGTTGTTCGCGAACTTTCCCGGGCAGGGAGAAGCGGAATTGCTGGGCCTCAGTCGCAGCGAGTTCACGATCAGGCCGGTGCCGGGAGTCCGAGTCCGGTTCGATCGTGATGCTTCCGGTAAGGTTACGGGGATGAGCGGCAACATCGGGCCACAGCAGTTCAGGGGTACTAGAAAATGAGAGATACGGGTGAGGGGAAACGGGGGTTGGGAGAGCGCGCGCTGAACGGCGTGAAGACGCGATCTCCCGTCGCCCGTCTCCCGTCCCCCGTCTTGCTGGTGACCCTTCTGGCGGCGTGCCTCAAAGGCGGCGCTCACCAGAACGTCACCGTCAGGTTCCCGCTCGTTCACGACGTCTCGCCACCGCTCGCGTCGCTGCACGTTGCCGCGTCAGCGGTCCACTGCAGCGATTGTCCGGCAGGAGTCCTCGCACCGACGCCGACGCAACAAGGCGGCGGCTCGCCGGCGATGCCGCCTAACGATTCGGCCGGGGCGCGCGTCGAACAGCGGTCGCATGGCCGCCGGCCGCCGCTCGACCTGGTGGCGAGCTTCGACGGACTCGGCGACGGCTTCGACGGACCGCAGGGCGCGTCGACGGTACGGAATCCCTCCGACAACAGCCTCGCCGTCGGGCCGGACCACATTCTCCAGACCGTAAACTCGCGGCTGGCCATCTTCACGAAGAAGGGCAGTCGCTTCGATACGACGGGGCGCGTGTTGTATGGCAGCGTCCCCACCAACACGCTGTTCGCCGGGTTCACCGGCACGTGCGAAGCGCGCAACAACGGCGACGCTGTGGTTCGAT
>DAIUET010000074.1:0-11486 GCA_036845045.1 Gemmatimonadaceae bacterium
AGGTGCCGTTCGGCATCGCGCAGATCGGCAAGGCGTTCCGCAACGAGATCACGCCGGGCAACTTCATCTTCCGCACGCGCGAGTTCGAGCAGATGGAGATGCAGTTCTTCGTCGATCCGCAGCAACCGTCGGGCGGCCGCACCGACATGGAGTGGTTCGAGTACTGGAAGGAACAACGCCTGCAGTGGCACCTCGGACTCGGCCTCGAGCGCGACCGGCTCCAGTTCCACCAGCATACGTCGCAGGAACTGGCGCACTACGCCCGCGCCGCCTTCGACGTCCAGTTCGACTTCGGCGGGACACTCGGTTTTCAGGAAATCGAGGGCGTGCACCATCGCGGGGACTTCGACCTCACGCAACACCAGCAGTTTTCGGGCAAGCGGCTCGAGTACCTCGACCAGCCGGCCAATCGGCGCTACGTGCCGTACGTGATCGAGACGTCGGTCGGCGCCGATCGCACGCTGCTCGCCGTGCTCGTGAACGGGTACCGCGAGGAAACCGTGGAAGGCGAGGACGAAGGCAGGACGGTGCTGCGCATCCTTCCCTCACTCGCCCCGATCAAGGCCGGGATCTTCCCCCTGGTCAAGAAGGACGGGATGCCCGAGTTCGCCGAGAAGCTCGCCGCCGAATTGCGCCCGCGGTTTCCGGTCTTTTACGACGAGTCCGGGGCGATCGGGCGCCGGTACCGGCGCCAGGACGAAGTCGGTACGCCATTCTGCCTGACGATCGACGGCCAGACGCTCCAGGACCAGACGGTGACGGTCCGGGACCGGGATACCCTTGCGCAGGAACGGGTCGGCGCCGACCAGGTGCGCGAGTTCATCGCCGCCCGGGTGTCCTGATCGGCCCTAACGAGAACGCGACAGCCGTTCCTCACGAAGGAGACCAGGGCAATCGTCAACCGAAATCACTTTCTCCCCTGCCGGACCGGGCCTCGCGGACATAGCTTCGCTTCGCCAAGATGCCTGCGAGGGAGCGAGCGGTGACCGCGCAATCCGGGAACGTGACTGACGCGATCGACTGGGAGGGTGCACTCTGGGAGTGCATTGCGCATCTCCAGGCGCTGATCCGGATGGATACCGTGAATCCACCGGGACGCGAGCTCGGCGTGGCACGATACCTGGACGACGTACTGCGTGGCGTTGCCATTCCAACGACGCTGCTCGAACCTGCTCCGGGACGCGCCGCGCTCATCGGGCGACTCAAGGGCTCCGGCCGGAAGCGACCGGTGCTGTTGCTCGCGCACATGGATGTCGTTGGCGTCGAGCGGGAGCGATGGAAGACGAATCCGTTCGGCGGCGAGATCCTCGACGGCTTCGTCTACGGTCGGGGGGCGATCGACGACAAGGGGATGCTCGCCGTGAACCTGCAGACGATGCTGCTGCTCAACGAGCATGTGCTCCGCAAGGGCGGCACACTGGATCGCGACGTAATCTTCCTCGCGACCTCCGACGAGGAAGCCGGCGGCGAGTACGGCATCGACTGGGTCATCGCGCACCATCCGGAAATCGTGGAAGCCGAGTTCGCGCTGAACGAGGGTGGCCGGTTGCGCGAACAGGATGGGAAGCTGGCGTATGCCGCGGTCCAATGCGGTGAGAAGCTCGCGTTCGTAGTGGGGCTGACGGCGTCAGGCACACCGGGTCATGCGTCGATCCCCATTCCGGACAACGCGGTCGTGCGGCTGGCGCGGGCGGTTGCCGCCGCGGCCGCGCATCGCGAACCGGTGGTGGTGACGGAGACCAGCCGGCGTTTCTTCAGCGGGTTGTCGACCTTCTGGACCGACCCCGTCACCCGGGCTGCCATGGCCGACGTGGCTTCGGGCGATCCGTCCCGCGTCTCCGCCGGGGCGACGGTGCTCTCGAATCACCCTCCGTTCGACGCCGTGATCCGGAACGGCATCTCGCCGACGATGCTGCAGGCAGGGGTGCGGCCTAACGTGATTCCCGCCGAGGCCAGCGCGACACTGAACGTCCGGCTGCTCCCCGGCCAGTCGGTGGACGATCTGGTCGCCCGGCTTCGCGAGTCCATTGCGGACGACCGGGTCCGTGTCACCGTGGAAAGCAGCAGCGAGGAGGCTCCACCCTCGCCGGACGACACCGCGATGTACGCAGCGATTCGCGATGCGCTGGCGGCGCTGGCGCCCGGGGTCCCGGCGGTGCCGTTCCTGAGTACCGGGGCCACCGACAGCGCGCCGCTCCGGCGGGCCGGCGTGAAGGCGTATGGGCTGTTGCCGTTCCCGCTGAGCGAGGAGGACGAGGGGCGCATGCATGGCCACGATGAACGGGTTTCAGTCTCCTCGCTGGCGTTCGCGGTGCGCCTGAGCTGGGAGATCCTCGGGCGCATCGCCGTCGCCTAGTGGCCGACCGACCCGTCGCCGTCGTCACCGGGGCATCGCGCGGCATCGGTCGCGCGGTCGCCCTCCGTCTGTCGCGCTCGCACCAGGTCGTCGCGATCGCGCGGGACCAGGCGCGCCTGCAGTCGCTCTGCGAGGAGATCGTTGGATCGGGCGGTGAGTGTCGCGCGCTGCCCCTGGATCTCGCCGATCCCGTCGTGATCGAACCAGGGCTTCGCGACGTCGAGGCGGAAGTCCTGGTCAACAACGCCGGCGTGATCACGAAGAGGCCGCTGCTGCAGATGACGCCTGACGAGTGGCAGGAAATGATGGACGTCAACGTCAGCGCACTGTTCCACGTCACCCGCCAGCTGTTGCCGGGAATGGTCGCGCGTCGCCAGGGTCACATCGTCAACATCGCGTCGATCGCCGGGCGGAGCGCCTTCCCCGGCGGCACGGGCTACGTCGCCACGAAGCACGCGGTCCTCGGCTTCAGCGAGTCGCTGATGCTCGAGGTGCGCGAATTCGGGGTGAAGGTCTCGGTGGTCATGCCGGGATCGGTGGCCACCGACATGATCGTGGGCGACAGCACGGACCAGAGCTGGATGCTCAGGCCCGAGGACGTCGCCGAGGTCGTGGCCCGGATCCTGGACACGCCGCAGCACGCGCTGACCTATCAGGTCGAGGTGCGGGCCTCGAATCCGCGGAAGGGGTGAATCTCCCTTCTCCCATCTCCCGTCTCCCATCTAGTTTGAAGCGTGCCAAAACCCACCCGGATCCTGACCCATCACCGGTTCCAGCCGCACGGCGACGGTCCCCCTCCCGATTCGGCGATCCGGGAGTTGATGGCGGTACGAGAGATCGCGCACGCGTTCCTCCACGCCGAACGCCCCGAAGAGGTCTTCCAGTTCGCGCTGGAACGCGTGAGTCCCCTGGTCGGAGCAACATTCGCCTCGATCTACCTCGTGGACGGCACGTCGGCGCTCATGCGACTGGCGGCTTCATACAACTGGCCCGAGCGCTACCGCCCCTGGCTTGGTGAGATGCGGGTCCGACTGGGCCACGGCCCCAGCGGTGAGTCGGCCGCGGAGCGTCGTGTCATCGAGGTTCCCGATGTCATGGCGGATACGGACCTCGAGGACTGGCGCGAGGTGGCGGGCGAACTGGGTTTCCGCTCACTCGTCGCGCTGCCGCTGCAAACCGGCAGCAAGCTGCTCGGCACGGTGACGTTTTACTACGCGGAACCGGGCGCTCGAAGCGTCGAAGCGCGCAACCTGCTGCGCATCGTCGCGGACCAGATGGCCGCGACCGCCGAAAAGGCGGTGCTGACGGACGAGATGCGGCGTGCGAACGTGGCGCTCACCGAGGCCAACGAGGAGCTCGAGCGCCAGTACGCGGCGCTCGTCGAGGCGCGGAAGGTCAAGGACGAGTTCCTGGCCAACATCTCGCACGAGCTGCGCACGCCGTTGACCGCCGTCATGGGTTATGTCTCGCTGTTGCAGGACGAACTCTCCGGTCCCCTGACCTCGGCGCAACGCGGCGATCTCGCGAGGGTGAAACGTTCCAGCGAGCGGCTGCTGGAGCTCATCGATGACCTGCTCGAGCTCACGGTGCTCAAGCGTGGCGCACCGGAGCTCGAGGTCGAGGATCTCGACGCCGTGTCGCTGCTCAGGCACGTGATGGACACGACCGACGGGCGGCAGCCCCAGGTGAATGCACGGGTGCTCACCTCACCGGCGACACTTCCCATTCGCGCCGATCGCCGCAAACTCACGCGGTTGCTGGGCACCGTTGTCGGCAATGCATTCAAGTTCACGTCGTCCGGTTCCGTGATCGCGGGCGCCGAGATCGAGGGAAGCAGGATCCGGTTCCGCGTCACTGACACCGGCATCGGCATTCCCGCCGACGCGCATCGGCTGATCTTCGACGAGTTCCGGCAGGTGGATGGCTCGAACACGCGGCCGTACGGCGGCTCCGGCCTGGGCCTGACGCTGGCCCGCCAACTGGCGCGGATCATGGGGGGCGACATCGACGTCGACTCCACGCCGGGCTCGGGGGCCACATTCATCATCGACCTGCCGGTGGACCAGCCGGGCGCCGCGCCCCGGTCGGCAACCACCTGACGACACTCCCCGGTCCCGCCATGAGCACACAGCGACGTACCCTGCAGGAACACCGCACGACGCTCGAACCATCCCGCGTCCTCGACGAGGCACGCGCGTTCTTTTCGCGCCGGAACAGCCTGTACGCGGCGTTCATCGAACAGGAAAGCCCGACACATGTCACACTCCGCGGCCAGGGTGGCGAGGAGGTGGTCATTGCCGCGACGTCGTCCCCTGACGGACTGACGCTGGTGACCGGCTCCTCCTACCTGTTCGACGCGCAGGTCTCCCGCTTCTTCTCGACGCTGCCGCCCGCGCAGGTCACCACGTGACGACCCCGTTCGTGGCGCAGCTCCGGGCCCGTCCCGAAGTCATTCGGCTTGGCACCGGGAGTGATCCCGTCATCACCGTCCGCGTGCAGGTGCCCGAAGTGTGGGATACCGTGCGGATCGATGCCCCACCCGACACGCCCGTGCTGGTCCTGAAGGAACGCGCACTCGAAACGCTGGTGACCGGCGCCGATCAGGCCGAATGGGTCACCAAGCTGAACGGCTTCGAGGTCCTCGACGAAACCCTTTCGCTCCCGGCCGCGGGTGTGAAGAACGGGTCCACGCTCCTGGTCACCTCGCGGCGACGCCGGCCCGTCCGCTGACCGCGACGCAGCCTCGGGGTCCGGTGTCCAGTCAGCACGACGATCGTGAGGCGCTCGTCGCGGCGGCGGTGCGGCTGCGCACCGAAGTCGCCAGGCGTATCGTGGGCCAGCGTACCGCGCTCGATGAAATCCTGATCGCGATGCTGGCTGGCGGACACGCGCTGCTCGTCGGCGTGCCCGGCCTCGCCAAGACACTCATGATCCGGTCAGTGGCTGAAGCGTTTCACCTCGACTTCCGCCGGATCCAGTTCACGCCGGATCTCGTCCCCAGCGACATCACCGGGACCGAGATTCTCGAGGAGGACAGCGCCACCGGCAGCCGGAGTTTCCGGTTCGTTCGCGGTCCGGTATTCGCCAACATCGTGCTGGCGGATGAGATCAACCGTGCGCCGCCGCGTACCCAGGCAGCGCTGCTGGAAGCGATGCAGGAGCACCGCGTCACCGCGGCCGGCGAGACGATGTCGCTCCCCGAGCCATTCTTTGTCCTGGCGACGCAGAACCCGATCGAACAGGAAGGAACGTATCCGCTTCCCGAGGCGCAGCTGGATCGCTTTCTCTTCGATATCCGGCTCGGCTACCCGCGCGAACAGGACGAAGTGGAGATCCTGCGCGCCACGACCGGAAACCAGGCGGTCGCGCTCGAGGCGGTGCTCGATGCGCGTCAGGCACTCGCCCTGCAGCGACTCACGCGTGACGTGGCTTGCGCCGAGCCGGCGCTGCGTTACGCCGCCGCGCTGGCCCGCGCCACGCGACCGGACGATCCGACGGCGACATCGCTCGTCAGGCGGTACGTGCGGTGGGGCGCCGGTCCCAGGGCAGGGCAGGCGCTGGTGCTTGGCGCGAAAGCGAACGCGCTGTTGTCCGGGCGCCTGCACGTCTCCCCCGACGACATCCGTCGCGTGGCGCAGCCGGTGCTGCGCCATCGCGTGCTGCCGAACTTCGCCGCTGAAGGCGAGGGGATCAGCGCCGACCGGATCGTTGAGGATGTGGTCGGCACCCTCTCCGAGCCGAAGAGCGGCATCAACATCTGACCTCGGGAGAGGTCAGTGTCGTTCAGCCCCGGCCCCGGAGCAGTCGCCCCTCCACGCTGAGTCGATCGACGACGTTATCCATCTGTGAGCACTCTGAAGTCGGGACTCTTCGACTCGCTGCGCGGCGTGAGCTGGCCGACACGAAGGCGTGCGCTCGGTTCGCTGCCGGGCACGCACCGATCGCGCCTGCGAGGATCGGCTCCGGAGCTCTCGGAGTACCGCCTCTACCGTCAGGGTGACGACCCGCGTCAGCTGGACTGGAAGCTCCTGGCGCGCAGCGATCGTGCGTACATCAGGCTGGCGGAGGATCGATCGCTCCTCGCCACCTGGTTCGTCGTGGATGCCTCGGCCTCGATGGCGTTTCCCGAGCGAACGCTCGGAAAGTGGAACCGCGCGGTGGAGATGGTACTTGGCCTGGCCTCGGTCGCTCTCGGCGCCGGCGATCCCGTAGGCCTTCTCGTCGCGCATCCGGCGCCGCCGCCGCGCACCGGGGCGCGATCGCGACGGGGCACGCTGCGGGAGCTGGCGTCGGCATTGGGAGCGATTCAACCCGCCGCCACTGCATCGCTGGCGCCCCTCCTCGCCGACGCTCGCCCCGGCATTCGCGTCGTGATCATCAGCGACTTCCTGGGCGACGAGGAGCCGACGCGCGCGGCCGCGAGTGCGTTGCTCGCCGCGCGCTGCGACGTGCACGCCGTACATGTCGTCGCCCGGGAAGAACTGGAGCCGCCGGCACAGGCGATGCGGGCCGTCGATCCCGAGGATGCGACGATCGCGCGTCCGCTCGATGATGACTTGCGCGCGCGGTACGTGGCGAATTTCAGTGGCTGGCGTGACCGGGTCGCCGCCGCGTGGCGTCAGGCCGGGGCGACGTGGACGTCCGTGCGTACCGACGAAGATCCCGCGCTCGCCGTGCGGCGCATCATCGGCGCCTCGTCAGGCGGAACGGTGACCGCCTTGCGATGAGCTTCCTCGCCCCGGGCTGGATCGGGCTTGCGGCCCTCGCCTCGCTGGCCATCGCCGCCATTCACCTGATTGCGTGGCGATTGCCGCGCGCCATGGTCCTGCCAACGGCGCGCTTTGTGCCTGACGAACCGGCGCGACGCGCGGCTCGAACCGTGCGACCGTCCGACCTCGCGCTCCTCGCGCTGCGCGTGACCATCCTCATGGTTGCCGGATTGGCGCTGGCGCGGCCCGTCATCGAATCGAAACCGACGGGTACGGCCACGGTCGTCGCGGTGGAGGCGCCGGTCACCGAAGAGGGGGCCAATGCACTGCGGGACAGCCTGCGCACAATTCCCGGTTCGGACGCCGTTTCGGTACTCGTGTTCGATACCGTGGCGCGCATCGCGCCGGCGAGCGTCCTGAGCGCTCCTGACGTCGGTGAATCGCGGGAAACGTCACTCACCGCAGGTCTGCTGGCGGCCCTGCGTGAGGCGCATTCCCTGGCTGGAACCTACGACACGGTGCGGATCGTGGTGGCGGCGCGGTTTGAACTCGGCTCGCTCGACCAGGCAACCAGCGCCGTCCGTGCCACCTGGCCCGACTCGATCAGGCTGGTGCGCATTCCTGGCGTGCAGCAGCCCACGATACAGGGCAGAGTGGAGACGCGGCCGACAGGCGATGATGCCGTAGTCGCCGGCGTCAGGCTCGCACTGGCAAACGGAATCGTACGCGGCGAGTCGCGCCTCATTCGCGATGTCGCGAGCGCCGAGGATACCGCGTGGGCCGATTCCGGCAGGGCGCTGGTCGTCTGGCCGCGCGCGGACGTCGGCGCAGCAGAGCGCGTGGACGCGATATATGCTGGCGGACACACGGCGATCGGGCACTTCATCGCCGGTTCCCACGGCGATTCGGGACGTGTTATCGCGCGCTGGGCGAATGGTGATCCCGCCGGTCGGGAGAGTTCGAACCGGCTGGGTTGCATCCGCACGATCGGGTTCGACGTTTCAGACGCGGGGGATTTCGTCCTCACTCCCTCCTTTCAGCGACTGCTATCCGCACTGCTGGGCCCATGCGGCGGCTCGCGATCGCTGGTTATTGCGCCGGACTCGATTCTCGCCGCGCTCGCCGCTCCGCCGGCAGTGGCGCCGGCAATTAACTCGTCCGACGATTTCCGCATGCCCAATCGGCTCGCCGCTGGCATCATGGCCCTGGCAGTCCTGCTGGCGCTGATCGAGCTGGCGGTCCGTCGGGTGCGGACGACCGCCGTGGGGCCGTCGGAGCAGGGCGCATGACGCTCCGGCAGCGGGTCATCGATACCGGACGGACGCTCGCGCTCATCGCGGCGGCGCGTAGCGCCCTGTCAGGCGCGGCGGCCGGCCTGGCAGTCACCGCACTGGCCTGGCCCTTCCTGCCCACCTCGGCTTCTCTGGCTCTGGGAATCTCTGCCGCCGCCGCCGTGACATGGTGGCTCTACGTCAGAGCCCGCGGGCCCGGCTTCACGCTCCCGGCAGTCTCGCTCTGGATCGAGGAGCGCGTACCGGCGCTCGGCTACGGATTGGTCACGGCGGTGGAAACCGGAGCGCCGGCACCGCTCGAGCGTTCACTGGCGACCGTCGACTGGTCCAGCAAGACGCGGCATGCTGCGCGCAAGGCGCTGGTGGTTCCGGCGCTGATGACCATCGCGACAGGCGCGCTGCTCGCCGCATCCATCGCATTTGCCCCGGCCGTGTCACGCATCGCGGGCCGCGTCACGACAGGAACCCGCACCGTGGCCGGCGCCCTCGATGTCACCATCAACGTGGTACCGCCGTCGTATGCCCGTCGCGAAGCCGAAACCCACCGGAATCCTCCCGTCGTCCGGGCGTTGGTGGGGAGTGAATTGCGGGTCGAGGTCGCCGGTACTGATTCGTTCTCGCTGACCGCGGGCGATGTCGTGATCCCGCGCGGGTCACCCGTGCGTGTGACGCAACCCGTGGCTCTCCGCGTGGAATCGAACGGGAGATCACGGTTGATCGCGGTGGACGCGGTTCCTGACAGCGCCCCGGTCGTGCAGCTCCGCGCACCGCTGCGGGACACGGTGCTGGCCGTGTCCGGAGGAACTTTCGCGTTAGGCGCGGACCTCCGCGACGACCTCGGCGTCGGCCGGGCGGCGTTCGAGTACATCGTGAGTTCGGGGAGCGGCGAGTCGTTCACGTTCGCCTCCGGCACGATCGGCGCGACGAGCCTCGGCGGCGTTCCGTCGGGGAGGATCTCGGGGCGCCTCGCCCTCTCGTCGCTCACCCTCAAGCCCGGCGATTTCGTGCACGTCCGGGCGGTGGCGTTCGACCTGCGCAACGACACGGCATCGGCACGCGGCACGTCGAAGACGCGGACGATCCGCATCGCCCGGGCGGGGGAATACGACTCGGTCGCCGTGGAAGCAGCCGCGCCGCCCGAGGCCGACAAGGCGGTGCTCAGCCAGCGGATGCTGATCAACCTGGCCGAGGCACTCGTGAGGCGCCGGTCACGGATCAGCCGCGAGACGTTCGCGGAGGAATCGCGCGCAATCGGTCGCGACCAGGCCCGACTGAGAAAACAGGTTGGTGACCTGGTCTTTGCCCGACTGGGAGACGATCCCAGTGGCGAGCATTTCCATGGCGACGGACACCAGCACGAGGGCCAGGAACTGCGGCCGGCGCTCACGCCTGACGAGTTGTTGAAGGCGGCGGAGAATGCGACGACCGCCGCGGCGGGGCAGGTGCTCGACTTCGAGGGGGACGAGACCCCGGTCGTCGCCGTCAACCGGCCGCTGCTCGAGGCGTACAACTTCATGTGGGAGGCCGGGCGGGAACTCAACCAGGCGTCCCCCCAGGGAGCGCTCCCGGCGATGTACCGCGCGCTCGACGCCATTCAGCGGGCCCGCGCCGCCGAACGGCTGTACTTGCGGAGTCGTCCGCCGCGCGCCGTCGTGGACGTGGAGCGCGCCCGGCTGCAGGGGAAGGAGAAGGGAACCCCCGCCGCGCGCGAACCACGCTCGCCCGCCACGGGCGTTGCCCGTGACGCGCTCGCGCGCTTCGCGCGCCTCGTGAGCCTGTCGGCGCAGGATCCGGCTGCCGCCGCCGACTCGCTCCTGCTGCTCCGGATCGACCTCCTGGGCAGTATCCCTGCCCGTGGCGCCACCGCCGCCGCCGCCGCGGCTGACGCGCTCCGGAATGGCCGGGACGCGTCGACCGACCTGGCAGCCTTTCGTGAAGCGTTAGGCACGCCCGTCATCCGGCGGGATTCGGTGTCGCGCTGGAGCGGCGTCCGATGAGCGAATTCGTCTTCGCCACCGTCCAGTACGAATCCGGCGACTGGGACTCCGCTCCGCTCGTGCCGGCGAACCTCATCGACTCCATCGCGCGGTACACGGCGATCCCCGTTGCGCCCACCGGGGTGGTCGTGGCGCTGTCGTCCGCCGATGCGCTGCGCTACCCGTTCCTCTTCCTCACCGGTCACCTCCCCGTGCGCTTCACCGAACAGGAGCGCGCCACGCTGCGCAAGTTCGTCGATCGTGGCGGCTTTCTCTTCGTCGATGATCACAACCACGACATCGACGGCGCGTTTCACAAGACGGCGGTCGAGGAGATCGAGCGCTCCGCGGGCAAACTCGTGACCGTACCACGGCGACACGCGCTGTATGCATCCTTCTTCACCTTCCCCGATGGGCCGCCGAACACCAGTCACGAGCTGAATGGCTGGGGGGACAACCTGATCCACCCCGAGCTCAGGGCGGTCATGCGCGGCGACCGCATCGCGGTGCTCTACAGCAACAAGGATTACAGCTCCGAGTGGAGCTACCACCCCGAGAACAAGCGGTTCTACAGCGTGGACAATACCCGCTTTGGCGTGAACATCGTGGTCTATGCGCTCACGCGATAACGCGCGCGCACTCCTCGAACGCGCGCTTCGCGGGCTGAGCCTGGCCGCGATGATCGCGCTCGCCGTCAGGCTGTGGACCGGATCGACCGCCGGGGAATCGCCGTCGATCGGCAGCGAATCGCTCGACTCGGCGCTTACCGCCTGGACGGTGTCACCGCCGGCGCGCGCAACCCTCGGCGGCGCGGCGCTCCCCGATGCGCGGCAGAGGGACTGGCTCGTGGGGTTGCGCCGCACCGGGCTGGACCTGGCGTGGCGGATCGCCGACGGGCCGTCCGTTGCGCTGGTCGTCGAGCCGGGACCGCTCCCGCAGGCGTCGGCCCGCGTCGCCGCGTTAGGCACGCCTGGGTCGATCCTCGTCCTCGCCGACCGGCTCGGTCGCATCGACTCGGCCAGCACCGGGGACGAAGGCGGGGTGACGTGGCGGGTGGGTGCGGTCGGCCCGGTGACGGCGACGCTCGGTGCCGCGCGCGCCGTCGCGCAGGTGCGCGATTCGCTTCTCGTCAGGCCGCTGCTCGTGATCGGGC